>NZ_JBEOXI010000008.1:0-65100 GCF_040296465.1 Streptomyces sp. NPDC002130 | reverse complement strand
AGAGACTTCTGGATGGCGGGCAGAGCGGTGATCACGACGAGGTTGTCCAACGCGGCCATGAACACCGCGATCGAGGTGTGGGTGTCCCGGTTGGAGTCGGTGGGCTTCGCGCCCGGCACCAGGGGGACCGCGCCCCGCCGCCTGATCCGCTCCCCGCCCGGCGCCGGTCCGGCGGGCCGCTCCTCGCGGTCGGACTCCTCCGCGGACTCGGTGTCCGGCTCGTCCACCTCCAGCGGGGGCATGCCCGCCAGCATCGGCAGCAGCTCCCGCAGCCGCACCCCGAGCTCCGAGGCCCGCAGGCGCGAGGCCGGGGCCTTGGCCAGGCACTGCACCAGCAGCTGCCACAGCTCGTCCGGGATGCCGGGCAGGGGGACGACCGTCTCCGTGACGTGCCGGCGCAGGACAGCGCCGGGGTGTCCGCCGCCGAAGGGGGTGAAGCCCGCCAGCAGCTCGTAGAGGACCGTGGCGAGCGCGTAGATGTCCACGGACGCGCGCGGCGGCAGGCCCTCGACGATCTCGGGGGCGAGGTAGTCCGGGGTGCCGATGATCTTCGTGGCCTTGGTCCGGCGCGGGGTGTCGATGAGCTTGGCCACGCCGAAGTCGGTCAGCAGCGCGCGGTGGGAGCCGCCGGGGCCCAGCGGGCCCTGCATGTCCAGGAGGACGTTCTCCGGCTTGACGTCCCGGTGCACGACTCCCGCGGCGTGCGCGGCCGCCAGGCCGTCGGCGATGTCGGCCGCGATGGCGACGGCCGCCTCGGGGGCCATGCGCCGGTCCCGGTCCAGGCGGGTGCGCAGGTCCGTGCCGCGGACGAGGTCCATGACCAGTGCCAGGTCGTTGCCGTCGACGACCAGGTCCCGCACCGACACCACGTGCGGGTGGTCCAGGCCGAGCAGGGCCGTGCGCTCCTGGACGAAGCGTCCGACGAGTTCCTGGTCGGACGCGAGGTCCTCGCGCAGCAGCTTGATGGCCACGGGTCCTTCGGGGCCCTCACCCAGCCACACCGTGCCGGCGCTGCCCCGACCCAGGATCTGGTGGGCGGTGTACCGGCTGCCGATCTTCCGTGCCAAGGCTGCTCCTACCGACGCGTGTTGTCGCTAAAACTACGCGTACGGGAGGCCAACCTTCACCGGGGAGGCGGAAATCACCCGCCGGGTGTCGACAAATCACCAACCCCGCAGGGCGGTTCCGGTCAGTTCGTGCCGGAACCGCTCCCGCCGAGCTTCTCGAACCAGCCGGTGACGGTGCTGAACCAGTCGGTGAGCTGGTCCCAGTAGCCCTTGCCGGTGCCGATCCACTCCTGCAGCGGGCTCAGTTCCCAGACCAGCCAGCCCGCGACGAACAGGATGACGATCGTGAAGAAGCAGCCCTTCAGACAGCCGAGGCCGGGGATCCGCATCGGGTTGGCGCTGCGCTGCCGGGGCTGCCGGGGCTCGCGCTGGGGCCGCTGCGGCTGCTGGGGCTGCTGCGGCTGCGCCGGGGGCGTGGGCGGGGCATAGCGCTGCGGCGGCTGGGGCCGCTGCGGCTGCGGGGCGTACTGCTGCGGCTGCTGCTGTTGCGGGTGGCCGTAGCCCGGTCCGGGCGGGGGCGCCTGGCGGCGCGGGGGCTGCTGCGGCCGGGCGACCTGGCGCTGGGGGCGGCGGCGCAGCGGGTCCTCGTTCGGGTCGAGGTACTGGACCTGCGTCTGCTCGTTGCGGTCTCGGGCCGCCCGCAGCTGGTTCTGCCAGGGGTGCGGGTCCTCGGGGCCGCCCTGCTGCCCCTGCTGACCGGGGTGGCCGGGCGAGCCCGGCGGGACCGGCGGCATGACGGCGGTCGGGTCGGCCGCGCCCCGGTGGTTCATGACGGCGGTGGGGTCGGCGGCGCCGGCCGGGCCGCCGGTGTGCGGCATGACGCTGGTCGCGGCGTTCGGGTCGTAGGCCCCGGCGCCCTGCGGGAGGACCTGGGTGGGGTCGGCCGCACCGGGTGTTTCCGGTACCGGCGCGGGCGCCGGGTCGGGCACGAGGAGCATGCCGACGCCCTCGGCGGCGGCGATCTGCGCGGAGTTCGCGTGCACCCCGATGCCCTCGGCGACGACGCGCAGGCCGCGGGCGAGGTTCTCGGCGCTGGGGCGCTCGTCCGGGTTCTTGCGCAGGCAGCGCTCGATGACCGTCCACAGCGGGTCGGGGACCGTGGAGGGGCGGCGCGGTTCGGCGCTCAGGTGCTGGTGCAGCACCTCCAGGGCGGAGCCGCCGGAGAACGGCGGGCGGCCGGTGACCAGCTCGTACAGCAGGATGCCGGCGCCGTAGATGTCGACGGCGGAGGTCTGCGGACGGCCCTCGGCGGACTCGGGCGCGACGTACGCGGGCGTGCCGACGAACTCCTGCGTGCGGGTCAGTCCCGGGGAGTCGGCCAGCCGGGCGATGCCGAAGTCGGTCAGCAGCGGGTGCATCTGCCCGTCGTACTGCTGGAGCAGGACGTTGGCCGGCTTGAGGTCGCGGTGGACGACGCCGTCGGCGTGGCTGGCGGCGAGGGCGTCGGCGATCTGGGCGGTGAGCAGGGCCGCGGCGACCGGGGTGAACGGCCCGTTCTCGCGCAGGTAGCGGTGCAGGTCGGGGCCCTCGACGAGGTCCATGACCAGTGCCAGCAGCTCGCCCTCGACGACCAGGTCACGGACCCGGACGATGTTCGGGTGGGTCAGCCTGAGCAGGACGGACCGCTCGCGCAGGAACCGCATGACGATGTCCGGGTCGCCGGCCAGCTCCTCCTTGAGGACCTTGATCGCGACGGTCTCGCCGGGCTGCCCCGGCACGGCCGCCTCGGCGCCCGCGGTCTCGCGCTGGCGGGCTCGCCAGACGGTGCCCGTGGCGCCGCGTCCGAGCGGCTCCTCGAGCAGGTACTTGCTGCCTACCGGCCGCACGTCATGCGCTCCCTGGTGCTTGCCTTGCCTGCTGGCCTGTCCGACCCACTGTAAGGCCGGGGGCCGGGGACCGGAGTGTCGTCTTTCTGTGGGTCTTACGTAGCGGCCCTCACACTCGTTCGAAGGAAAGACGCTCACCTCGGTCTCGTGGTTGCCGGCAAGGAACGCGAGTGATCTCAAGCGGTCGCCTGTGGGTCATCTCTCAGGCACTTTTGCGGGCAGAGCCGACCATTCAAGATCACCTTTTCCGGAGCGAGGGGCGCACTGTCAGTGGCAGGTGCGAGGATGCTGCCAGTACTGGCCGACGTGCTGGGGCGGGGTGGGGGACTCCGCGCCCGGGCAGAAGGGACCGCTGACGGCGATGCAGATCCGGCTGACCGTCGTAGATCCGCTGGGCCCGTCGGCGCCGGCGCGGGATCGCGCCCCGCGCAGCGACGTCCTGGTCACGGCACCCGCCGGTACGGCGCTCGCCGCGGTGGCGTCGGCGCTCGCCCAGGCGGTCCTGGGCGGTGACGGCTCGGGCACGCCCGTGCTGTACGCCGGGGAGCAGCGGCTGGACGCCCAACGCTGCACGCTCGGCGAGCCGCCGCTGACCGACGGTGCCGTGCTGTCCGTCGGCGCGCCGGGCGAGCCGGAGCCGCATCCGGAGCTGGAGGATGCCCCGGCCCAGCTGCAGGTCGTCGCCGGGCCCGACGCCGGCGGTGTCCATCTCCTGCACGGCGGCGAGATCCGCATCGGCCGCTCCGCGGACGCCGACGTACCGCTCGACGACCCGGACGTCTCCCGGCTGCACTGCGCGGTGACGGTGAGCGCGGACGGCCGTGTCGCGGTCGCCGACCTGGACTCCACGAACGGCACGACGGTGAGCGGCGCGCGGGTGGGTGGCCGGGCGGTTCCCTTCGTGCCGGGCGCGCTGCTGCGGATCGGCGAATCGGCCCTGCGGCTGGCTCCCGCCGGGGGGCCGGGGGCCCGGGTGGAGACGACTCCGGACGGGGAGGGGCACGTGCGCGTGGCCGGGCCCGCGGAGGCATCCGACCCCGGCGAGGCGACTTTGGGAACGGCCGGGCCCACGGGCTCGACGCACCACGTCTACGGCTCGGCGGCCCGGCGCACGCCGGGCCCTTCCGGACACGGCTCCGCTGATGCTGCTGTGGTGCCGGGGCAGGGCGGGGCGCCGTGGATCGAGGGCGGGGGTGCGGGCTCCGGGCCGGAGGCGGTGCGGATAGGGAGCGGAGGCGCGGGTTCGGGGCCGGAAGCGCCGCGGATCGAGGGCGGGGGCCCGAGGCCGGAGGCGCCGCGGATCGAGGGCGGCGGCGCCAGGCCCGAAGCGCCGCAGGAGCGGGGTTACGTCCGCGGGGCCCGCGCTGCGGACAGCGGGGGCGAAGCCCACTCGGGGACCCCCCGGAGCGAGGTACCGCCCCGGGGTGCCGACGGCGAAGCCGGGCCGGGACGCCGGAGCGACGTGCCGTCCCCCAGTGCCGCAGGCACCGCCCACGCCGGAGGCGACCGCGACACGGTCCCGGCCCAGGGTGCCGGCAGCGAGGCCCGACCGGGACGCCGGAGCAACCTGCCGCCCCTCGGTTCCGAAGGCACCGCCCAGGCCGGAGGCCACCGCAGCGAGGTCCCGGCCCAGGGTGCCGGCAGCGAGGCCCGACCGGGACGCCGGAGCGACGCGCCGCCCCTCGGTTCCGAAGGCACCGCCCAGGCCGGAGGCCACCGCAACGAGGTCCCGGCCCAGGGTGCCGGCAGCGAGGCCCGGCCGGGACGCATGAGCGACGTGCCGCCCCCAGGCGCCGGCAGTGAAGCCAGGCCGGGACGCCGCAACGAGGTTCCGGCCCCCGGTGCCGGCGGCGAAGCCCGCTCCGGGGGACGCCGGAACGAGATGCCGCCCCCCAGCGCCGGGGGTGCTGCCCACGCCGGGGACGGTTGGAGTGAAGTGCCGCCCGGGAGCACCGGGGGCGAGGCGCGGCGGCAGACGGCCGGTGGTGGATCACGGTCCGGGTCTGCCGGGTCCGGGCAGACGTTCCCGGAGGCTCGCGGAGCGCGCCCCGGCCTGCCGGAAGACACGCTCCGGGCCACCCGGCGTCACGATGCCGCTCAGAGTTCGACGCCCCTGGCTCCGCCCGACCCCGCGCGCCGGCGCGATGCGGGCCGGCCGGCGAGCGGTGCCGGGGACACGCATGCGGGTCGTTCCGGGGCCGGGGCGTTCGGTGACGCGGTCCCCGACCACGCCGGACCGGCGTACGGCGCTGGACCGGCACACGGCGCCGGACCGGCGTACGGCGCCGCCGCCGACGTCGGCGCCACGGACGGAAGCGGTCACCACCCCTGGAACCCGGACCCCGGTACCGACGACCCGGCCCTCGCCGACCAGCGTGCCGGTCGTGGGCGCAAGGGCACTCCCCTGCGCGGCACCGACGTGCCCCCGGAGCCCCGCAGGCGTGGCGGGCTCGGGGCGTGGGCCCGGCGGCTGACCGGAGGCCGCGGCGCGCAGGCGGCGGAACCACGCGAGACGTACGAGGACGAGCCGGCCGCGGTGTCGGCCACGGAGGAGCACCCGGTCGTCGTGCCGGGCGCCCCGGAGACCTGGCCGGACCCGGCCACGCTGCTGCTCACCGCCCTCGGCCCGGGGCCCCGGCTGTGGGAGCGCGGCCCCGGCCATCCGGAGGCGCTCGCCGTGCGCCTCGGTACGGCCGACCGGGCGGCACCGGACGGCTCGGGTCTGCTGCCCGCCGTCCCCGTGACCGTCGGTCTGCGCGAGGTCGGCGCACTGGGACTGGCCGGGCCGCGGGCGCGACTGGCCGGGCTGACGCGTGCCGTCCTGGCCCAGCTCACCGCCCTGCACTCCCCCGACACGCTGGAGATCGTCCTGATCGCCGCGGACCGCTCCCGTCCCCTTGAGGAGCGCACCGCCGAGTGGTCCTGGCTGGGCTGGCTGCCGCACGTGCGCCCGGGCCACGGGCAGGACTGCCGGCTGCTCCTGGCCCACGACCGCGAGCAGGCCGCCGCCCGCACCGACGAGCTCACCCGCCGTCTGGAGGACCAGCTGGCGGACACGGGTCAGGTCGCCGGCCCCGCGGGCGTCGGCGGTCCGTCGACGAGTGCCTCGGCGAGCGGCGGCTCACAAACCGACGGCGCCCCGCCCCCGCACCACACCGTCCCGGCTCCCCGCCGCCCCTCCCCTGCCCTGGGCGACAGAGCCGGCACCGACACGGCAGGCGGTTTCCCCGGCCCGTACACCGTCGTGGTCGTCGACGGCGATCCGGGCGGTGCCGACCTGCGCGGAGCCCTCGCGCGGCTGGCGCTGGAGGGCCCCCGGGCCGGTATCCACGTCGTCTGCCTGGCCGAGACGGCCGCCGCCTCCCCTGCCTCGCCCGTGACGGAGACGTACGAGGCGGCCTGCTCGGTGGCGCCGACCTTCCGGCAGTGCGGCGCGGTCGCGCTGCTCAGCGGGGACGTGGCGACGGCCCTGCGGCTGATGCGGGTGGCCCGTACCGGCGGCGACGGCTCGTCGGCCGGACCCGTCGGGCACGGCACGGTCGCCACCGTCGACGCCGTCTCCGCGGCCTGGGCCGAGCGGTTCGCGCGGGCGCTGGCGCCGCTGCGGACGGACGGCCCGGCGAGCGAGCGCCAGCCGCGCGTCTCCGCACCGCTGCCGCAGGCGGCCCGGCTGCTGGACGAGCTGGGCCTGGCCCGCGCCACCCCGGCGTCGCTGATGGCGCGGTGGGCGGACGCGGCCGACGACGCGGAGGCGCTGGGCGGACGCGTGCGCGCGGTGCTGGGCGCCGGGCCGCGCGGCCCGGTCGGTGCGGACCTCGCCGCCCAGGGGCCGCATCTGCTGATCGAGGGCCCGCCGGGCAGCGGCCGTACGGAGCTGCTGCGGTCGATCGTCGCGTCCCTGGCCGCCGCCGAGCGGCCGGACCGCCTCGGCATCGTGCTGGTCGACGGCCGGGGCGGCCCGGGCGCGGGCGGCGGCAACGGCGAGGGACTGCAGGTGTGTACGGACGTACCGCATGTCACCACGCTGCTCATGGCCCACGACCCGGTCCGGATGCGGGAGTTCGCGCAGTCGCTGAGCGCGGAGCTGAAGCGGCGCGCCGAGCTGCTCGGGCGGTCCGACTTCGCCGAGTGGCACACCGGGCGCGCCCTGTCGGGCCGTATGGTCGCCCAGCGCACGGCGACGGCGCGGGGCGGCGCCCCGGCCGAGGCGGCCGCCGCGGGTGGGGCGGGCGACCTCGACTCGCCCTCCAGTTCCACCATTCGGCTGCGGCCCGGCGCGGCCCGGCGGCAGACGGAGGCCGCCGCGCCCCCGCTGCCCCGGCTCGTCGTGGTCGTCGACGACCTGGACGCGCTGGTCGCCCCGGCGCTCGGCTCGACCGGGCGGCCCGCGGCCGGGTCGGTGATGCGCGCGCTGGAGGCGGTGGCCCGCGACGGCGAGCGGCTCGGCGTCCATCTGGTGGCGGCCACCGGCCCGTGCGCCCGTACGGCGGAGACGGAACCGGCGCGCCGGGCCACCCTGCGCGTCGCGCTCGACGCCCCTGCCCCTGGTCCGGAGGAGCCCGCGCCCGGCCGGGGCAGGCTGACCGGTGCGGACGGGCGGGTCACCCCGTTCCAGGGCGGCCGGGTCACCGGCCGGATCCCGCGGACGGCGACGCTGCGCCCCACGGTCGTACCCCTGGAATGGCACCGCATGGGTGACCCTCCGGCCCGGCGTCCGGTGCGGGAACTCGGAAACGGCCCGACCGACCTGGCACTGTTGGCCAGCGCGCTGGAAAGGGCGGCACGGGAGGTCGCGGCTGCGAAGGTGCCGTCGCTCCTGTGACCGAGGACGGCCGTCGGCCCCACCTGGCGTCATGGGGCCGCGTCCCTGGTCACGAGGGAGTCACGATCCCCCGCTTGACAGCCGACGCCATCTTGCCGCCCCCGCACACCCGGGCGTAGACCAGATCGCACGGGAGCGCGCTCGACGTTCGACGAGGAACGAAGAAGCGGGGCAGTCATGCGCATGACGAGCAGCACCATCCGGACACGCTGGTCGCCCGAGCGGGACACGGCGACCCCCCAGAGCCGCAGAGCCGTCAAGGCAGCGGCCGCCGTCGCTGCGGGAGCCCTCGCGCTCTCGCTGTCCGCCTGCGGAAGCAGCGACACCGACAGCGGTGGAGGCACGGGCGACACCGACGAAATCACCAACAACGCCACCCTTCCGAAGCTGGAGGGGACGAGCCTGGAGGTCGCCGCCGTGTGGAGCGGCACGGAACAGGCCAACTTCAAGAAGGTCTTGCAGGAGTTCGAGAAGCGCACGGGCGCAAAGGTCACGTTCGTGCCCGCTCAGGACCCCATCATCAACTTCATCGGTTCGAAGGTGGCCGGCGGGCAGCCGCCGGACATCGCGATGCTGCCGCAGCCCGGCGCCATCAAGCAGGCCGTGGACAAGGGCTGGGCCAAACCGCTGGGATCCGACGCCCTCAAGGAGCTCGGCGAGAACTACTCGCAGGGCTGGCAGGACATCGGCGAGGTGAACGGCAAGCCGTACGGCGTCTACTACAAGGCCGCCAACAAGTCCCTGATCTGGTACAACAACCAGGTCTTCGAGAACGCCGGGGCCAGTGAGCCCGAGACCTGGCCGGACCTGCTCAACACCGCCCAGACGGTCTTCGACTCCGGCGTCACCCCGTTCTCCGTCGGCGGCGCCGAGGGCTGGACGCTGACCGACTGGTTCGAGAACGTCTACCTCTCCCAGGCCGGGCCGGAGAAGTACGACCAGCTGGCCAAGCACGAGATCAAGTGGACGGACCCGTCCGTGAAGGACGCGCTGACCACCCTCGCGCAGGTCTGGGGCAAGACCGACTGGATCGCGGGCGGGCCGAACGGGGCGTTGCAGACCGACTTCCCGGCCTCCGTCACGCAGGTCTTCACCGGCGGGGACCAGCCCAAGGCGGCCATGGTCGCGGCGGGTGACTTCGCGCAGGTCAACATCCCCTCCAGCATGAAGATCGGCACGGATGCGAAGGTGTTCCCGTTCCCGGCGGTCGGTGACAACGGACCAGTGGTCTCGGGCGGCGACGCGGCCGTGATCCTGGAGGACTCGAAGGGGTCCCAGGCCCTGGCCACCTGGCTCGCCTCCCCGGACGCGGCGTCGATCCAGGCCAAGCTGGGCGGCTACCTCTCGCCGAACAAGAATGTGCCGAACTCCGACTATCCGAACGCGGTGCAGCAGAAGATCGCCAAGGCGCTCATCGACGCCGGTGACGACTTCCGCTTCGACATGTCCGACCAGGCCCCGCAGGCCTTCGGCGGTACGCCCGGCAAGGGCGAGTGGAAGATCCTCCAGGACTTCCTGAAGAACCCGAAGGACATCGCGGGGACGCAGGCGAAGCTGGAGGCCGAAGCAGCCGCGGCGTACGGGAACTGACGTCATGACGTCGGTTTCGGCGGCAGGGGGCACCAAGCCCCCTGCCGCTCCCAAGTCGCGCAAGAGTGTGACCGGTACCCGCAGGACCGTCGCGGTGCTGTTCCTGCTGCCCGCGCTCGTCCTGCTCGGCGCGCTCGTGGTGTACCCGATCGGGTACTCGGTCGTGCGCAGTTTCTACGACCAGTCCGGTGACGGCTTCGCCGGAATAGACAACTACAAGGCCCTCTTCACCGACGAGGGCATCCGCACCGCGCTGAAGAACAACATCATCTGGGTGGTGTTCGCGCCGACGGTCGCGACGGCGCTCGGCCTGATCTTCGCGGTGCTGACCGAACGGGTGCGCTGGGGTACGGCGTTCAAGCTGGTCGTCTTCATGCCGATGGCGATCTCGATGCTGGCGGCGGGCATCATCTTCCGCCTGGTGTACGACCAGGACCCGGACAAGGGCGTCGCGAACGCGGTGTGGGTGGGCGTGCACGACACGTTCGCCCAGGCCTCGGCGTTCCCGAAGGCCCACCCGGGACGGGAATCGCCGCTGAAGCCGGCCGGCGGCGGCGCGTTCATCACCACGTCGCCCGTCCGCACGGGCGAGGCGGTCTCGCTGCCCCTGGTGGGTGTGGCGCCCGATCTGATGCCCGACGGCGCGAAGGCCGCGGTGGCGCCGAAGCCCGAACCGGACAAGGTCACGGGCACGACCTGGCAGGACTTCACACGCGGCAAGGGCGTCGGCACACTCAACCGTGTCGACCCGTCCGAACTGGGCTATGCCGGCATGAAGGTCGAGGCCGTCAAGGACGGCAGGGTCGTGGCGTCGGCAACGGCCGCCGGGGACGGCACCTTCACGCTGCCCGCCTCGGCCGACGGGGCCCAACTCCGGCTCCCGGCGAGCAACTTCAAGGAACCGTACAACGGCCTGGACTGGCTCGGGCCGTCCCTGGTCACCCCGGCCATCATCGGCTCGTACATCTGGATGTGGGCGGGCTTCGCGATGGTGCTGATCGCGGCCGGGCTCGCGAGTGTGCCCCGTGAGCTGCTGGAGGCGGCCCGGGTCGACGGCGCGAGCGAGTGGCAGGTGTTCAGACGCGTCACGGTGCCGCTGCTGGCGCCGGTCCTCGCCGTCGTCGCCGTCACCCTGATGATCAACGTGCTGAAGATCTTCGACCTGGTCTTCATCATCGCTCCGGGCTCCTCCCAGGACGACGCGAACGTTCTCGCCCTGGAGCTGTACCGCAAGGGCTTCTCCGAGGACCAGCCGGGCATCGCCAGCGCCATCTCGGTGTTCCTGCTGCTGCTCGTGATCCCGGTGATGTGGTTCAACGTACGCAGGCTGCGGCGGGAGGTGCGGCGATGAAGGCCAAGCAGTCGCTGGGTTCGCGGCTCGCCGAGGCGGTCAGCGGCGGGGTGCTGCGGGTGTTCCTCATCGTCGTCGGGCTGTTCTGGCTGGTGCCCACGATCGGGCTGCTGCTGTCCAGTCTCCGTGCGCCGGAGGAGATCGCGGCGAGCGGCTGGTGGAAGGTGTTCACCGAGCCCTCGCAGATCACCTTCGACAGCTACGCGAAGCTGCTGGAGAACGAGGACATCACCAGTTCCCTGCTGAACACGGTGTGGATCACCGTGCCGGCGACCCTGCTGGTGGTGATCATCGGCTCGCTGGCCGGCTACGCCTTCGCCTGGATGGAGTTCCCTGGCCGGGACTGGTGGTTCCTGGGCGTGGTCGGCCTGTTGGTCGTCCCCGTACAGGTGGCGCTGATCCCGATCGCCGAACTCTTCGGCAACATCGGCATCTTCGGCTCGGTGCTGGGCGTGGTGCTCTTCCACGTGGGTTTCGGACTGCCGTTCGCGGTGTTCCTGCTGCGGAACTTCTTCGCGGAGATCCCGCGCGAGCTGCTGGAGGCGGCTCGCCTGGACGGGGCGGGTGAACTGCGCCTGTTCTTCCGTGTCGTGATGCCGCTCGGCGCCCCGGCGATCGCCGCGCTCGGCATCTTCCAGTTCCTGTGGGTGTGGAACGACCTGCTGGTCGCGCTGATCTTCTCGGACTCCGGGAGCCAGCCCATCACGGTCGCACTGCAGACACAGGTACGGCAGTTCGGCAACAACATCGACGTGCTGGCACCCGGCGCGTTCATCTCGATGGTGGTCCCGCTGGCCGTCTTCTTCGCTTTCCAGCGGCAGTTCGTGTCCGGCGTGATGGCCGGCGCGGTCAAATAGCGCTTCGGGCAGAGTAGTTGAGGGGTGGGCCGGGGCGGCCCGCCCCTTCCGCGTTCCCCCGGATGCCGTAGCCACCGTAACCAAGTCGGCCCATCGGCCGTTCCCGGGCCGAACGCCCGCGCCGACCGATGGATGGCCTCTTGCCCAGGTTCAGTGTCATTGTCCCCGCGTACCAGGTTCAGGCGTACCTGCACGAGTGCCTCGAATCAGTGCTCTCCCAGTCCTGTCCCGATCTGGAACTGATCGTCGTCGACGACTGCTCGCCGGACGCGTGTGGCGCGATCATCGACGAGTTCGCCGCCCGCGACACGCGCGTACGCCCCGTCCACCTGCCTCAGAACGTGGGCCTGGGCCGCGCGAGAAACGCCGGCGTGGCGCACGCGAGCGGCGACTACCTGCTGTTCCTCGACAGCGACGACACCCTCACGCCCGACGCGCTGCGTTCGATCGCCGACCGGCTGAAGGAGACGGGCGAGCCGGACGTGCTGGTCTTCGACTACGCGCGCACCTACTGGACGGGGGAGGCGATCCGCAACCAGGCGGCCCTGCAGCTCACCGAGCAGGGCCCGGCGCCGTTCCGCCTGGAGGACCGGCCGGGGCTGCTGCGGCTGCTGATGGTCGCCTGGAACAAGGCCTACCGGCGGGAGTTCGTCGAGGAGGGGGGCTTCGTCTTCCCGCCCGGCGTCTACGAGGACACGCCGTGGACGTACCCGGTGCTGATGACCGCGGAGTCGATCGCGACCCTCGACCGGGTCTGTGTGCACTACCGGCAGCGGCGGCAGGGCAGCATCCTGCGCACCACCAGCGAGCGGCACTTCGACGTCTTCGAGCAGTACGACCGGGTCTTCGCGTATCTCGACGAGCGTCCCGAACTGGCCCGATGGCGGCCGGTGTTGTTCCGCCGCATGGTGCACCACCTGGTGATCGTGTACTCCCGGCGGGACCGGCTGCCCCGGGGCTCGCGCGCCGACTTCCTGCGCCGGGCCCGCGCCCACTACCGCCGCTACCGCACACCCGGCGCCCCCGTCCCCCTGCGCTGCCGGATCCACCACGTCCTGATCCGCTTCGGCCTGCACCGCACCTACCGCACCCTCCAGCTGGCGTCGGCCCTGCACCGCGCCGCCGCCCGGACCACCGGGAAGCTGCTGCGGGGCCTGCGATCGGCCGCCCTCCGGACCCACTACCGCGCGCAGCGCTGCCTGCCGTTGCGCGCCGACCGCGCCGTCTTCGCCGCCTACGACGGCCGCGGCCACGGCTGCAACCCCGGCGCGCTGGAGGCCGCGTTCCGCGACCTCGCGCCGCACATCCGCACGGCGTGGATCGCCCGCCGCGAGCACCACCACACGATCCCGCCCGGCCCGCGCCGCCTCGTCCCCGGGACGACCGCCTACTGGACGGCGCTCGCCCGCTCCCGCTACCTGGTCAGCAACACCGGCTTCGACGACCGGCTGGCCAAGCGCCGGGGCCAGGTGCTGATCCAGACCGGGCACGGCACCCCGCTCGGCCACATCGGCCTCGACCTCCAGGAGCGCCCCGCGGCGGCCCGCGGCCGTGACTTCGCGCGGCTGCTGAAGGACGTCGACCGGTGGGACTACGTGCTGTCCGCCAACCGCCACACCACACTGACGAACGAGCGCGTCCACCCCGGCCGCTACACCACGCTGGAGTACGGCTACCCCCGCAACGACGTGTTCCGGACGGCCACCCCGGCGGACGTGGCCCGGCTGCGCGCCTCGCTGGGCATCCCGCGCGGCTCGGTGGCGATCCTGTACGCGCCGACCCACCGCGACTACCGCCGCTCCCAGCGCCACACCCTCGACCTCCAGCGGATCGTGCGCCGCCTCGGCCCGCGCTTCGTCGTCCTGGCCCGCGCCCACCACGCCTACGACGCCCCGCTGACCAGCACCTGCGGCCGGGTCGTCGACGTCTCCGGCCACCCGAGCGTGGAGTCGCTCTGCCTGGCGTCGGACGCCCTGGTCACGGACTACTCGTCGCTGATGTTCGACTACGCCAACCTGGACCGGCCGATCGTGGTGCACGCCGACGACTGGGAGGCGTACGACGCGGCCCGCGGCACCTATTTCGACCTGCGCGACGTCCCGCCGGGCGCGATCGCCCGCGGCGAGGACGAGCTGATCGACATCTTCGCCACCGGCCACTGGCGCGGCTCCCGCTCGACCCAGCTGAGGGCGGCGTTCCGCGAGCGGTTCTGCACCTATGACGACGGGCGGGCCGCCGAGCGGGTGGTGCGCCGGGTCGTCCTCGGAGAGTCGGAGCTGCCGCCGGTCGTGCCGCTCGGCGAGCGTCGCCCGGTGCCCTCGGCGGCGGCCTCGCTGACGCGTGAGCCGCTCACCACGGTGCCGCTGCCGGCCGGTCCCCAGGCCGTCACCGACAGCCTCTGACCACGGTTCGCACGCCGGGGAGTCCGCATGCCCTCCAGCCCGTCGCGGCCGACGCCCTCCCGGCCGCCCTCCTGGCGGCCGTCGGGGCGTCCGGGACGCCCGCGACCCGTGTGACCCGGCCCGCCCCGACAGAACCGCCTCCTGACAGAAAGAACCACATGCCCCGCTTCAGCATCGTCGTCCCGTCCCATGGGGTCGCGGGCCGGCTGTCCCTGGCGCTGGACTCCGTCCTCGCCCAGTCGTTCGGCGACTTCGAGCTGATCCCGGTGTGCGACGCGCCCGACGCGCCGGCGGCGGACGTCGTCGCCGGGTACGCCGAGCGGGACTCCCGGGTGACGCCGGTGCACTCGCCGCCGTCGGACGGACTGGCCGGGGCACGCAACACCGGGCTGAAGGCGGCGGTCGGCGGCCATGTGCTGTTCCTCGACGGTGACGACGTCCTGGTCCCGGGCGCGCTGGCGGCGCTGGACGCCCGGCTGGGCGAGGCCGGCGACGTGGACGTCCTGTACTTCGAGCACGAGCGCACCCCCTGGTGGGAGGGCGAGCCGACGAACCCGGCCGCGCCCCTGCTGGCCAGGACGCCGGACGGGGCCTTCTCCCCCGGCCGGGCCCCGCGGCTGACGGGCGTGGCGCTCCCGGCGTGGAGCGCGCTGTACCGCCGGGCCTTCCTCACCGAACAGGGCCTCGCCTTCCCCGGGGACCACTACACCGACGTCGGTTTCGGCGGGCTGGTCACCCTGGGTGCGGAGCGGGTGGCGGTGCTGCGCGCGGTCGTCGTCCGGCATCTGCTGCGCCGGCAGGGCAACCGGCTCGGCCTGCCCGGCGATCACCACGCCGAGCTGCTCGACCAGTGCGAGCTGGTGCTGGCGCGGGCCGTGGAGCAGGGGCTTTCGGCGGACCGTCTGTCGCCGCTGTTCGAGCAGCTCTTCGCCGCCGTACTGAAGACGGCCGCCCATCCACGGCGGCTGACGGCCGGGCGGCGGGCCTTCTTCCGGCGGGCGAGCGCGCTCTACCGGCGGCACCGCCCCGCCGGTCACCGGACGCCCGGCGGCAGCCTCGGCGTCCAGCACCGGCTGCTCGCCTCCGGGTCGTACCCCGCGTTCCGCGCCCTGCGCGCCGCCAACCGGACGGCGCTGCGGGCCGCCGCGCTGCTCCCCCGCCCACGGGGGCTGCGCACCCGGCTGCGCTACGCGCTGGGCCTGCGTCTCCCGCTCGACCGGAACCTCGTCGTGTACTGCGCGTACTGGGGCCGCGGCTACGTCTGCAACCCGGCCGCGATCCACGCCAAGGCCCGCGCACTCGCGCCGCACCTGCGCGCGGTGTTCCTGGTCGAGCCGGACGCGGTGGGCAGCGTGCCGCCGGACGTGGAGTACGCGGTGATCGGCAGCCGGAAGTACTGGGAGGTGCTGGCCCGAGCCACGTACCTGGTCAACAACGCCAACTTCGCGGACGCCGTGGTCAAGCGCCCCGGCAGCGTGCACCTGCAGACCCAGCACGGCACCCCGCTGAAGACGATGGGCGCCGACCAGGCGACGTACCCCGTGGTGGCCGCGGCGACCGGCAGCATCGCCAGGCTGCTGGCCCGGGTGGACCGCTGGGACTACAACCTGACCTCCAACCGGCACTCCACGCAGATGTGGGAGCGGGCGTTCCCGAGCGCGCACGAGACGCTCGAGTACGGCTATCCGCGCAACGACGTCTACTGCACGGCGTCTGCCGAGGACGTGGCCCGCGTCCGCAAGGAACTGGGCGTCCCCGACGGCAAGAAGGCCCTGCTGTACGCGCCCACGCACCGCGACTACGCCACCGGTTTCGAGACGGGCCTGGACCTCGCGGAGTTCTGCGAGGCGATCGGCGAGGAGTACGTGGTGCTGCTGCGCGCCCACTACTTCTACGACCAGGGGGCGAGCAGGGGCGGCGGGCGGATCATCGACGTCACCGGGCACCGCTCGTCGGAGGACGTGTGCCTGGCCGCGGACGGGCTGATCACGGACTACTCGTCGATCATGTTCGACTACGCCAACCTGGACCGGCCGATCGTCGTGTACGCCGACGACTGGGACGTCTACCGGGAGACGCGGGGCGTCTACTTCGACCTGATGGAGCTCCCGCCCGGCCGGGTCGCGCACACGCCCGAGGAGCTGGCGGCCGTCTTCCGCGACGGCTCCTGGGCGGACGAGTCCGCAGCGTCCCTGCGGGCCGCGTTCCGGGAGCGCTTCTGCCAGTTCGACGACGGGCGTGCCGCCGAGCGCGTGGTGCGCCGGGTGCTGCTGGGGGAGCCGCCCGAGTCGATCCCGCCCGTGGTCCCGCTCGCGGAGCGCGTCCCGGCCCCCGCCGCCACCCTCGTGAGGAGCTGACCGAAGAAGTGCCCCGCTTCAGCATCATCGTCCCCGTCTACAAGGTGCAGGGCTTCCTGCGCGAGTGTCTCGACTCGGTGCTCGGCCAGTCGTACGCGGACTTCGAGGTGATCGCCGTGGACGACCGCTCGCCCGACGGCAGCGGCGCGATCCTCGACGAGTACGCCGCCCGCGACGACCGGGTACGGGTGCTGCACCTGCCCGAGAACGTGGGCCTCGGCCGGGCCCGCAACGCCGGCCTCGCGCAGGCGGCGGGTGACTACGTGCTGTTCCTGGACAGCGACGACCACTACACGCCGGGCCTGCTGGCCGCCGTCGCCGCCCGGCTGGCGGTGACCGACGACCCGGACATCCTGGTCTTCGACCATGTGCGCACCCACTGGTGGGGCCGGGGCGGGCGCAGCGAGGCGGCGGACCTGCTGGCCGCGGCGGGGCTGGAGACGTTCGGCATCCGGGAGAGCCCGCAGTATCTGAACCTGTTCCTGGTCGCGTGGAACAAGGCCTACCGGCGCTCCTTCTTCCAGGAGCACGCACTGGAGTACGAGCCCGGGTTGTACGAGGACGCGCCGGTCACCTACCGGTCCATGGTGCTGGCCGAGCGCATCGCCTGCCTGGACCGGATCGGCGTGGAGTACCGCCAGCGCCGGCAGGGCGCGATCACCAGGACGCCCGGGCGCCGGCATTTCGAGATCTTCCCGCAGTACGAGGGCCTGTTCGCGTTCCTGGAGCAGCGCCCCGACCTGGACTGGGCGCGGCCGCTGCTGCTGGAACGGGCCCTGGACCACATGCTGTTCGTGCTGGCCCGCGAGGACCGGGTGCGGCCCGCCGACCGGGGCGACTTCTACCGCGAGATCCGCTCCTTCCACCGCCGCCACCTCCCCGAGGGCGGCTTCCCGCGACCGGACGGCTGGCGCGGGGTGGAGATGCGGCTGCTGGCCTCGGCGCCCTACGCGTCGTACGCGACGGCACGCGGACTGCGGGACCTGCGCGCGGCCGCCCTGGCCGGGCAGCGGCTGGTGGCGAGGAAGGCGTCGGAGAGCGCCCTGCGCGGCTGGTACACGGCCCAGTCGCAGCGGCCCCTCGATCCCCACCTCGCCGTCTACTCGGCGACCCACCACCGGGGCGTGACCGGCGATCCGGCCGCGATCTACGAGAAGGCACGCGAGATCGCCCCGCACATCCGGGGCGTGTGGGTGGTCCGGGAGGACGCGGTGGACGCGCTGCCGCCCGGCATCGACCATGTGACGCCGGGCTCGCGGCGCTACCACGAGGTCATGGCGCGGGCCACGTACTGGGTGAACAACGTCAACTGGCCCGGCACCCTGGCCAAGCGGCCCGGCAGCGTGCACATCCACACCCACCAGGGCACCCCGCTCAAGTACATGGGCGCCGACCTGCTGACCAAGCCGGGCGCCCGGCACGGCTTCGACGTGCCGCAGATGCTGCGCCGGGCGGACCGCTGGGACTACAGCCTGGTCGCGGGGCGGCATGCGGAGCGGGCGTGGGAGCGGGCGTACCCGTGCCACTTCACCTCGCTGCGGACCGGCAGCCCGCGCAACGACGTGCTGGTCGGCGCCGGCCCCGAGCGGGGCCGGGAGGTGCGCGAGCGGCTCGGCATCCCCGCCGGCCACACGGTCGTGCTGTACGCGCCGACCCGCCGCGACTACCGGCGGGGCGGCCATGTCGACCGGTTCGACCTCGCCCGGTTCGCCGCGGACCTGGGCCCCGGGCACACGCTGGTGGTGCGGTTGCACCCGTCGCTCGCGGTGGGCGTCGCGCGGGGCTTCGGCCTGGCGGACCTGCACCGGCGGGGGGTGCTGGTGGACGCGACCGACGAGCCGCACCTCGAGGACGTGCTGCTCGCCTCCGACGTGCTGGTCACCGACTACTCGGCCCTGATGTTCGACTACGCCCTGCTGGACCGGCCGATCGTCGTCCACGCCGACGACTGGGGCGCGTTCGCGGCGAGCCGGGGCGCCTACTTCGACATCACGGCCGACGCGCCGGGCCATGTGTCGCGCTCGTACCGCGAGCTGGCCTGGCTGTTCGCGTCCGGCACCTGGCAGGACGAGGAGGCGGCGCGGCTGCGCTCCGGCTTCCGGGAGCGGTACTGCGAGTTCGAGGACGGGCTGGCCGCCGAGCGGGTCGTCCGGCTGCTCATGCTCGGCGAGCGGGGCGGGGCGCTGCTGCCCGCGGCCCGCCGGACCGAGGGTGTCCGCACCCGACCCGAGGCGCTGATCGAGAGATGAGAACCCCCGCGACCCCCGAGGCCGTCCCCTCCCTGCCCGGCCGGCGGGCCTCCTCGGCCCGGCCGACCGCGGTCGCCGAGCGGCTGCGGCCGGTGCACCGGTGGCACGCCGCCCTGGTCGCCGTGCCCACCGCGGCCCTGTTCGTGCTGGGCTACCGGCGCCGCTGGATCTGCGACGACGGGCTCATCTACCTGCGCCCGGTCCGGCAGATCCTGGCGGGCAACGGGCCGGTGTTCAACGTCGGGGAGCGGGCCGAGAGTTCGACCGGCACCCTCTGGCAGTGGCTGCTCGCGCTCGCCACCTGGGTCACCGGCGAGGACCCGGCGTTCCTCGCGGTCGGACTGGGGCTGCTGCTGAGCACCGCCGGGTTCGCGCTCGCCCTGCTCGCCACGTGCCGACTGCACCGGGGCGGCGGGCTGCTGCTGCCGGCCGGGGTGTTCGTGCTGCTGGCCGTGCCGCCGTTCTGGTCGTACATGACGTCGGGTCTGGAGAGCGGCCTCGGCGCCTTCTGGACCGGCCTGTCGTGGTGGCTGCTCACGCGGACCCGGCGTGGCCGGAAAGTCCGTGAGATGTGCACGGCCGCCTTCGTGTTCGGGCTGGGCCCGCTGGTCCGGCCCGATCTCGCGGTGGTCACGGCGTGCTTCCTGGCCGCCCAGTGGTGGGTGCTGCGCCCCTCCCGGCGGGGCACGGCGGCGATGCTGGCGTCGGCGGGGGCGGTGCCGCTGGCGTACGAGGTCTTCCGGGCGGGGTACTACGGGATCCTGGTGCCGCTGCCCGCCATCGCCAAGGAGGCGAGTGCCAGCGACTGGAGCCGGGGCGCCGGGTACGTGCAGGAGACGCTCGGGCCGTACTGGCTGTGGCCCGTCGTCCCGGTGCTCGGGGCGCTGGCCGTGCTGCTGGTGCGGCGCACCCGCCAGGAGCGGCGGGGCCGCGTCCCGGGGCGGGCCTCGCTCGCGGTGCTGCTGGCGCCGCTCGCCGCGGGCCTGCTGCTGGCCGGGTACGTCGTGCGCGTCGGCGGCGACTACATGCACGCCCGCATGATCCTGCCCGCGCTTCTGCTGCTGCTCCTGCCGGTGCTGGTCGTGCCCGCGACCAGGGTCACCGGTGCCGCGAGCGTGCTGCTGGCGGTGTGGCTGTGCGCGGCGGTCAGTCCGCTGCGGGCACCCTTCGACGTGCGCAGCACGCCCGGGTCGTTCAACGTGCGCAGTTCCGACGTGGAGGGCCTCGGCGA
The DNA here is from genome assembly GCF_040296465.1 of Streptomyces sp. NPDC002130. Lineage (NCBI taxonomy): Bacteria > Bacillati > Actinomycetota > Actinomycetes > Kitasatosporales > Streptomycetaceae > Streptomyces > Streptomyces sp. NPDC002130. The sequence goes on along the minus strand of NZ_JBEOXI010000008.1, from coordinate 45,348 downwards.
CCACAACCCGGTGCGCACCGCCACCTGGGTGGCCAACTGGCCCGCCCTGCCCGAGGGGCGCGCCATGCTGGCCCGGGCGGAGCGTGCGCCCGGGCCGACGCTGCTCTACTTCGACGCCGGGCGACGGCTGCACGCGACGCCGATGCGCGAGGACGCCCCGTACCGGGTGGTGATCGTGGGCCGTCACCTCGGAGTGACGGGAGCGGCGGCGCCGCTGGACGCCTACGTCAACGACGCCTGGGGGCTGGCCAGTCCGATCGGCGCGCATCTGGCGCTGGAGCGGTGGAGCTGGCCGGGGCACGAGAAGTTCCTGCGCAACCACTGGATCTTCGCCGAGTGGGCGGCCGAGCACCCGCCGCAGCGCGACCTGCAGCGGGCCGGGGCCTCGCTGGAGGCCGTCCTGGCGGCCCGGGCCGCGCTGGGCTGCGGCGAACTCGCCGAGCTGCGTGAGTCGGTGCGCGCACCGCTCACCGCCGAACGGTTCTGGCGCAACCTCACCGGGGCGGCCGAGCGGACGCGGTTCCGCTTCGCGCGCTGGCCGGCGGCGGCACAGCAGGCGCTGTGCGACTGACCGTCGGCAGGTGGGGGTAGCGCCTCACCCGATGAAGTGATCCGGGGTCAGGGCATGCGTAGGGCGGGAACATTCGGCGCATGCCCCAGACTCCCTCCGCCCTCCTGTGAGCGCCCCGGTCCTGGTCCGGCGGGCCGTGCGCGGCGCGACCGCACTGCGCGGCGGCCGCGCCGGACGGCTCACCCCGTACCAGTTCTACGGCGCCCTGTTCTGGCTGGTGATGACGCTGGCGTACTGGCGGATCCCGCTGTGCTGCGACGCCGGGCAGCACGCGGCGGTCGTCGAACGCCTCAGGGCCGACCTGCTCCACCCGGCCCACAGCATGGCCGACCTGCCGGGGGCGGGCAGCCCGTACTACGGCCCGTACGCCGTCGCCCAGGGTGTGCTGGCGCGGCTGACGGGGCTGTCCGGCTGGGAGGTCGTGAAACTGGCCGGGCCGGTGCACCTGCTGGTGCTGCTGACGGGGATCGGCCGCTTCGTCAGGACCCTCACCCCGCGCCCCTGGGCGCCGGTGTGGGCCCTGCTGTTCATGACGCTGCTGTGGGGCAGCACGCGGATCCTGTGGAGCGGCTACCTCGGGCTGATGTCGATGACGACGAACCTGGGCTACCCGTCCGCGCTCGCCATCGGGCTGACGTTCTGGGCGTGGGCCTGGACGGGCACGCGCGCACGGGACGACGCCCCCGCCGTGCGGTTCGTCGGCCCGAGCGGGCTCGGCGGCTGGTGGGGGTACGCCGGGATCGGCGCCCTGTACGGGCTGATCCTGCTCACCCACCCCGTCACGGCGGCCTCGGCGCTCACCGGGGCGGCGGCGATCGTGGCGGCCCGGCAGCGCGGCTGGCGCCGCCCGGTCGTGGCCCGCTGGACCCTCACCGGGGCGGCCTGCGCGGCGGTCGCGGTGGCGTGGCCCTACTACGACGTGCTGACGCTGATCAGCGACACCGGCATGGACGCGATGCACCGGCAGCTGTACGAGAGGATGCTCGCCAATTCCTGGCTCGCACTGCTCGGCCTGCCCGCGCTGTGGGCCCGGGCCCGCAGGCCGGCGCGTGATCCGCTGGTGTGGATGTTCCTGCTGGAGTGCCTGCTGGTGGCGTACGGCTGGGCGAGCGGGCACTACACGTACGCCCGGGCCCTGTGGGCCGTGCTGGTGCCGCTGCAGTTCGCCCTGGCGGTGGAGCTGGCGGCGCCCCGGCCCTGGCGGCGGGCCAGGCGGGTGCTGGGCGGGGTGGCGGCGGCCGGGGTGTGCGTCGGGTTCGTCACCGTGCACGCCGGGGCGGTGGTGCCGCGTTCGGTGGATCCGGTGGGGTTCGCACAGCCGACGCGCTGGCCGTCGTACGACTGGGCGGCCCGGCACATCGGGCCCGGCGAGGTGGTGATCACCGACGGGTACTTCGCCAGTCACGCCATCGCCGGGTACGGGCCGAACCTCGCCGCGCCCATCTGGCCCGACCCCGCCCTGGACGAGCGGGAGCGGAAGCGCCGGGCGGCCGACGTGCGCGCTTATCTGGCCCCCGGTTCGACCCGCGCCGAGCGGTCCGCCGTGGTCCGCCGCTACCACGTGCGCTGGCTGTTGCTGACGCGCTGGCACCCGGTGCCCGAGGAGGCCGTGGTGGTGGCGTGGAGCAGCCGGACGGGGGAGGTGCTGGCGCGGGTCGGGGGGTGAGGTCCGGTGTTCTCGAGACCTACTCGATGACGAGGTCGACCTCGATGTTGCCGCGGGTGGCGTTGGAGTAGGGGCAGACCTGGTGGGCCTGCTCGACCAGCTTGCGGCCGGTCGCCTCGTCCACGCTGTCGGGCAGCTCCACGCGGAGGGTGACGGCGAGGCCGAAGCCCTCGCCCTGCTTGCCTATGGAGACCTCGGCGGTCACGGCGGCGTCGCTGACGTCGACCTTGGCCGCGCGGCCGACGAGGCCGAGGGCGCTGCCGAAGCACGCGGCGTAACCGGCGGCGAAGAGCTGCTCGGGGTTGGTGCCCTGGCCGTTGCCGCCCAGCGCCTGGGGCATGCCCAGCGCGAGGTCCAGCACGCCGTCGGAACTGACGGCCCGGCCCTCACGGCCGTGGGTGGCGGTGGCGACAGCGGTGTAGAGCGCGTCCATGGAAAACCTTCCCTCTCATGTCAACGTTCGGCGGCCCGCTTCCGGACCGCCCGACACCCAGAATTAGAGCACACAATTGAGTTGTGTGCAATTGAATGGCGGGCACGAGCTATCCTGGACGCATGAACACGCCGGACGACGACTGGCTCCGCCTGGACCAGCAGATCTGTTTCTCCCTGCACGCGGCCTCCCGCGCCTTCAACGGCGTCTACCGCGGGATCCTCAAGGACCTCGGCCTCACCTACCCGCAGTACCTGGTGATGCTGGTGCTGTGGGAGCACGACGAGCTGCCCGTGAAGAAGCTCGGCGAGCACCTGCGTCTCGACTCCGGCACGCTGTCGCCGCTGCTCAAGCGGCTGGAGGCGGCCGGTCTGGTGCGCCGGGAGCGCAGCGCCCGCGACGAGCGGTCGGTGGAGGTGCGGCTGACCGAGGAGGGCGTCGCGCTGCGCGGGCGGGCGCTTCAGGTGCCGCGCCGGATCGCGTCCTCGACCGGCTTCGGCCCCGAGGAGATCCGCGCTCTGCGCGCCCGCCTCGACGAGCTCACCACCGCACTCGACGCGGCCGCGGTGCTCGCCGAGTCGCAGGGCGGCTCGCCGGCAACCGGGCCGTCGTAGCCGCACCGGGCGGGATGCCGGCCGGCTGCCGCCGGACGTGGAGGCGGAGGACCACTCCGTCCTGGGTGTGTTCCTCCCGGACGGTGAACTCCTCCCTCAGGACGGCGAGCTTGGTCCGCTCGACCGGATCGGCCGGGGGCCGGCGCGGGCTCAGCACATGCGCCTCGGCGACGACCCAGACGCGGTCCACCGAGGCGAGCCGCCGGCGCAGTTCGCCGGGGGTCGCCTCCCGGCCCCACAGCGTCCCGGAGCGCGGCGCTGACTCCCGCAGCGCGATGTCCCGCGCCCGCCGGAACCCCTTCGGGTAGGCCAGCGCGGCGAGCCTGCCGACCGACGGCACGAACAGCACCGGGTCACCGGGGCGCACCTGGCGGACGGCGAGCGCGGAGACCACGGCGAGGTTGTCCGGGCGGTGGGCGGCGGAACGGTCCTGGCGGTGCACGGGGAGCTGGGTGAGGAAGGTGCCGGTGAGGGCGAGGACACCGGTGACACCCACGAGGCCCCGCGCCCGCCAGCCGCCCCGCACCGGCCGCCCGCCGACCCGCACCCGGCGCCCGCCGAACGGCACCCGCCCGACGACCCGCATCCGCCGCCCGTCGACCCGCATCCGGCGCCCGGCGACCCCCACCCGCCGTCCACCGACCCGCACCCGCCGCCCGTCGAACCACACCCGCCGTCCACCGGCCCGCACCCGCCGCCCGCCGAACGGCACCCGCCCGACGACCCGCGTCCGCCGCCCGTCGAACCACACCCGCCGTCCACCGGACCGCACCCGCCGCCCGTCGAACCACACCCGCCCCAGCGCCCGGCCCACTCGCCCGGCCCCGGCCGCGACCAGCAGGGACGCGGCCGCCAGCGAGTAGAGCACGTACCGGTCGTGGTAGAGCGGCCGGACCTGCGACACGGTCATCAGGATCCCCGGCGGCACGAGGAGCAGCGGCACCGCGACCGCGGCCGTGCGCCGCTCCCGGAGTCCCACGGCCATCAGCAGCAGCGCGCCCCAGAACACCGGCCCCGCCGGACCGGGGGTGAAGTTGCGGGCGAGCCTCTCGACCCGGTCCCACCCGGGCGGCACCAGCCACGCCACCTGCCCGGCCTGCCCCTGCGAGACCCACACCAGCGGCAGCAGAAGCAGTGTCACCGCTCCCGCCGCGCGCCCCCACCCGGACCACACCCTCCTCGGCACCCGCAGCAGCGCCAGCGTCAGCGCGTGCGCGCCCAGCACCGGCACCGCCAGCTCGTGCAGCGCACAGGTCAGGGCGACGACCGTCCCGTACCCCCACCAGGCCCGGGCCCCGGCTCCCTCCACGGCCCTCAGGAGCAGCAGCGTCGCCGCTGCCACGCCCCCGGCCACCAACGCGTACGACCGTCCCTCCTGGGCGTAGTGGCCGGTCATCGGGGTGATCGCGTAGAGGACACCGGCCCACAGGCCGACCCGGGGCCCGGCCAGCCGGACACCCAGGGCCGCGACCAGGCCGGCGCTCGCCGTCGCCGCGCACACCGACGGCAGGCGCAGCACCACCTCGTCCGGGTGGACGGTGAGGACGGTGAGGACGGCGTGCATGAACAGGTAGTACAGGCCGTGCACCGCGTCCACGTCGTGCAGCAGCCGCCAGATCTGCGGGACCGTGCGCTGCGCGACCTGGAAGGTGACGCTCTCGTCTCCCCACATGCCGCCGCGCTCCAGCCCCCACAGCCCGATCGCGAGCATCACCGCCATGGGCACCGCCACGGGCAGCGCCCCCGTGGCGCGCCTGCCGCTCCCCCTCGACCGTCCGCTCTTCACGGCCCGATTCTGTGCTGAATGAGATGCTCCGCGGAGGTTTGGTGGTGTGTTACCACTTTCATGTCATTCGCCCGGCTTACGATCCACCTTGATGAATGCCGAGAGCGAGACCGAGAGGGACACCCGGACGCCGCGTGCCCAGGTGGCCGTCGTGGTGATCGGTCATGACGACGCCGCCCATGTGACGGACGCCGTGCGCTCGGCGCTCGCCCAGGGGCCGGCCGTGCGCGAGGTGGTGGCCGTCGACGACTGTTCCAAGGACGGCAGCGCCGGCCTGCTGGAACGGCTCGCCGCCTCGGAGCCCCGCCTGAAGGTGATCCGCCGCCGGGTCAACAGCGGCGGCTGCGGCACCCCGCGCAACACCGGGCTCGGCGCGGTGACCTCGCCGTACGTGATGTTCCTGGACAGCGACGACATCCTGCCGCCCGGCGCGGCCGGGGCGCTGCTCCGAGCGGCCGAGGGCGCGCACGCGGAGGTCGCGGGCGGCCTGTGCGTACGGCGGGAGCTGCCCTCGGGGCGCGAAGCCCCCTGGCAGGAGCGCCTCTACGCGCTGCACGCCGTGGTGCCGCACCCCGCGCAGCGACCGCGCCTGGTCCACGACACGCTCTGCGTCAACAAGCTCTACCGCACCGACTTCCTGCGCGCGCACGGCATCCGCTTCCCCGAGGGCCGCTTCCCGTACGAGGACGTCGTCTTCACCGCGCGCGTCCTGGCCGCGGCTCCGCGCATCGTCCTGGTCCCGGACCGGGTGTATGTCTGGCACGTGCGCCGGTCGGCGGGGCGGCTGTCGATCTCCCTGGACCGGGCCGGCGTAGAGAACTGGCGGGCCCGTACCGAGGCGTGCCGGCAGGCGTACGAGGTGCTGCTGGGCGCCGGGCAGAAGGAACTCGCGCGGGCCGCGCGCGCCAAGTTCCTCGACCACGACCTGCGGATGTACGTGCGGGAACTGGGGTTGCGCGACGCCGCGTACCGGCGTGCGTGGTGGGAGCTCACGCGGGCGCACCTCGCGGAGTACGACGCCGACGACTGGGCCCGCAACCCGGCCGCTCCCGGCCGGCTGGTCGGGCGTGTCGTCCTGGCCTCCCCGGAGCCGTGCGACCTGCCCCGGCTGCGCGAGCTCGCGGCCCGCCCGGCCCGCCTGTGCCCGCCGTACGCCCGCGCCGCGGACGGCACGCCCGTCTGGTCGCACGGGCTCCCGCAGGTCTCCCTGGAGCCCCTGCGGGCCCGGCCGGTGCGGGCGCTGCCCCTCGCCGTCGACGGGGAGCTGCGGCCGGGCGCGCGGGGCACCCGGCTGCGGCTGCGCCTGCACGAGCTGTACGGGCGGGTGGCGCAGGCGGGTCCGGAGGCGGTGGAAGTGGAGTGGCGGCACCGGGACGACGGCGACGTGGTGGTCCGGGGAGGGAGCGTGGCACTCGTGCCGTGCGCGGGGGCCCACCCCGAGGCTCCGGGGACCGCCGGCCCCGACGGTCGCGAGGCCACCTGGTCGGGGGAGACGGCCGTCGACCTCGCCGCACTGGCCGCGCTCGGCGCGGGCACCTGGGACCTGCGCCTTCGCGTCCGCTTCCGCGACGGCGCGAGCCGCGACGTCACGGCGCACGCCCTCAGGGGCGCCGGTCTGCTGCGCCGCAGCGCCGTCCCGAGCGCCCGGCAGGGCGTGGTACTCGTACAGCCGTACTCCACGCACTCCGGCTCGCTGGCGTTGCGGGTGGCTCCCGGCGTACGCGGTGTGCTGTCGGTCGTACGCGCACGACTGCGCCGCCTGCTTCACTGAAGGCACGACGACAGCGACGACCGCGACGGATCAGCGCGCAGCAGCACCACCACGGGCCAACTGACGAGGGGACGGCCGCACATGACCTGGTTGATCACCGGCGGCGCCGGCTACATCGGCGCGCACGTCGTACGGGCGATGACCGCGGCGGGCGAACGGGCCGTGGTGTACGACGACCTGTCCACCGGCATCGCCGAGCGGGTGCCCGACGGGGTGCCGCTGGTGGTGGGCTCGACCCTGGACGCCGAGCGGCTCGCCCGCACCGTCACGGACCACTCGGTCACCGGCGTCGTCCACCTCGCGGCGAAGAAGCAGGTGGGCGAGTCCGTCGAACGGCCGCTGCACTACTACCGGGAGAACGTCGAGGGCCTGCGGGTGCTGCTCGACGCCGTGACGGCGGCGAAGGTGCCGTCCTTCGTCTTCTCCTCCTCGGCGGCGGTGTACGGCATGCCGGACGTGGACCTGGTCACGGAGGAGACGCCGTGCGAGCCCATGTCGCCGTACGGCGAGACCAAGCTGGCCGGTGAGTGGCTGGTCCGTGCGACGGGCCGGGCGACCGGGATGTCGACGGCGTCCCTGCGCTACTTCAACGTGGCGGGCGCGGCAGGCCCGGAACTCGCGGACACCGGCGTCTACAACCTCGTGCCGATGGTCTTCGAGAAGCTCACGGACGACGCGCCGCCGCGTGTCTTCGGCGACGACTACCCGACCCCGGACGGCACCTGCGTACGCGACTACATCCACGTCGTCGACCTGGCCGAGGCCCATGTCGCGGCGGCCCGGGTGCTGCGCTCCTCCCCCGGCCGCGACCTCACGCTGAACATCGGCCGGGGCGAGGGCGTCTCCGTCCGCGAGATGATCGACCGCATCAACACGGTCACCGGCCACGACCGGCCGCCGGCGGTCGTCCCCCGCCGCCCGGGCGACCCGGCCCGCGTGGTCGCCTCCGCCGACCGCGCGGCCGCGGAACTGGGCTGGAAGGCCCGGCTGGACGTGCAGGACATGATCACGTCGGCGTGGGAGGGGTGGGTACGGCATCACCCGGAGGCGCGGCGGGGCTGATCCGCCCGAACCGCGAGTGAACCCTGGGGCACCCGCCGGGGTTCACTCGAAAGGGGCCCTCACGGGCCCGCCCTACAGCGCCTTCAGCCCCTCCGACGTGGCCCGGGCCAGTGCGCCCAGGTACCCCTTCGGGAGCTTCGGGCTGCGGATCACCACCGAGCGCCAGTAGAGGGGGCCGGAGATCAGGTCGAGGGCGAGGTCGTGGTCGATGCCCTCGCGCAGCTCGCCACGGCGTTCCGCCGCCGTCACGATGCCGGTGGCGACGCCGTCCTGGCCCTCCCGCAGGGCCTTCCGCATGGCCTCGGCGATGTCCGGGTTGCGGGCCGCCTCCGCCTGGAGGTCGGGGATGACCTGCGAGGCGACGGGGTGGCGCAGCGCGCGGGACGTCACCTCGTAGAGAAGTCGCAGGTCGCCCTCCAGGGAGCCGGTGTCCGGCGCGGGCAGGCCCTGCACGGCGAGTGCCGAGACGATGTCGAGGACCAGGTGCAGCTTGGAGCGCCAGCGGCGGTACACCGCCGTCTTCCCGACCCCCGCCCGGCGCGCGATCCCCTCGATGGACATCCGCGCGTAGCCGACGGCCGCGAGCTCCTCGAAGACGGCCGCCCGGATCGCTTCCGTCACGTCCTCCCGCAGTACGGCCGCCCCCGCGGGGGCCCGGCGACGCGGGGGCTGCTGGGGCTCGTCGGGGTTCGTCGTCATGCCGACAGCATAGGGCGTCACGACGAAACGGTTGCGTTCCGACGCTCGCCCGACGTACGCTCCCGTTACGACGATACGGTCCCGTCCCGACGTAAGAGTTCGTGAAGAGTCCGGTAAAGGCCACCCCCACCCCTTGCTCTTCGCGGCCCCCTGGTCCCACAGCCCCCGAGCGAAAGCAGCGGATGTGAGTACGGTCCTCCACACACCGCCCCAGCCCCCGGCTCCGGCCGACCACGACCTCTCGGCCCTCGCCGCCCGCCACGGCCTCACGGTGAGCGGCGCGCGGCCTTCGCTGCCCGAGTACGTCCGACAGCTGTGGGCCCGCCGCCACTTCATCACCGCGTTCGCCACCGCCAAGCTCACCGCCCAGTACAGCCAGGCGAAGCTCGGCCAGGTCTGGCAGGTGATGACCCCGTTGCTGAACGCGGCGGTCTACTACTTCATCTTCGGCGTGCTGCTCGGCACCAAGCACGGCGTGCCGGACTACATCCCGTTCCTGGTCACGGGCGTGTTCATCTGGACGTTCACGCAGAGCTCGATCATGGCGGGCACCCGCGCGATCTCCGGCAACCTCGGCCTGGTGCGGGCCCTGCACTTCCCGCGCGCCGCGCTGCCGATCTCCTTCTGCCTCCAGCAGCTCCAGCAGCTGCTGTTCTCGATGGGCGCGCTGGTCGTCATCCTGCTCTGCTTCGGCGTGCCGGTGTCCGCCTCCTGGCTGCTGGCGGTCCCGGCCCTCACGCTGCAGTTCACCTTCAACGCCGGCGTTTCGATGATCATGGCGAGGTGGGGTGCCAAGACACCGGACATCGCACAGCTGATGCCGTTCGTCCTGCGCACCTGGATGTACGTCTCGGGCGTCATGTGGAGCCTCGACAAGCTGGCGAAGAACGACCACCTGCCGCACGTGGTGAAGGTGGCGCTGGAGGCCAACCCCGCCGCGGTCTACATCGACCTGATGCGCTTCGCCCTGATCGACAGCTTCCACGCCAACCAGCTGCCGCACCACGTGTGGCCGCTCGCCGTGGGCTGGGCGCTGGTCGCCGGAGTCGGCGGTTTCATCTACTTCTGGAAGGCCGAGGAGACGTACGGACGTGGCTGAGCACCCGAACGAGAAGATCCCCACCGTCGTCGCCGACGGCGTCGACATCGTCTACCGCGTCAACGGCACCGGCGCCGGACGCGGCTCCGCGACCGCCGCCCTCAACCGCATCGTGCGCCGCAGGCAGACCGAGAAGGCCTCGGGCGTGCGCCGGGTGCACGCCGTGAAGAACGTGTCCTTCGTCGCCTACCGGGGCGAGGCGATCGGCCTGATCGGCACCAACGGCTCCGGCAAGTCGACCCTGCTGAAGGCCGTCGCCGGGCTCCTGCCCGTGGAGAACGGCCACATCTACACCGACGGCCAGCCCTCCCTCCTCGGCGTCAACGCGGCCCTGATGAACGACCTCACCGGCGAGCGCAACGTGCACCTCGGCGGCCTGGCCATGGGCATGTCCCGCGAGCAGGTCCGGGACCGCTACCAGGAGATCGTCGACTTCTCGGGCATCAACGAGAAGGGCGACTTCATCACGCTGCCGATGCGGACGTACTCCTCCGGCATGGCAGCCCGGCTGCGGTTCTCCATCGCCGCCGCCAAGGACCACGACGTCCTGCTGATCGACGAGGCGCTGGCCACCGGCGACCGCTCCTTCCAGAAGCGCTCGGAGGAACGCATCCGCGAGCTGCGCAAGCACGCGGGCACGGTGTTCCTGGTCAGCCACAACAACAAGTCGATCCGCGACACCTGCGACCGGGTGCTGTGGCTGGAGCGCGGTGAGCTGCGCATGGACGGGCCGACGGAGGACGTCCTCAAGGAGTACGAGGCGTTCACCGGGGACAAGACGCCGAAGCCCAAGCCGAAGGCCGCCGTTCCCTCGTGAGGCCCACCCGGTCGGCCCTTTTGTCTCATTGATGGCAGCATGACCGCATACGGTGCAGCTGTGAGAGGGGGCCCCGGGATGGCCGAGCTCAGCGTGATCCTCCACGGGCCGAACGTCCAGGACCATCTGACGGAACTCCTCGACTCCCTCGCCGCCCACCCCCTGCCGGACGCCGAGGTGATCGTGGCGGCGGTCGGCGACTGGGCCCGGGAGACGGCCGAGCGGCACACCCCGGACGTCCAGGTCGTGCCGCTGCCCGACGGCACCGGTGACGCGGCGGCCCGGGCGGCGGGCGCGTCCCGGGCCTGTGGCCGCTGGCTGCACTTCGTCCACGCCAAGGACGGCCTGCCCGCCGGCACCCCCCGCACGGTCGCGGAGCGGGTGGCCGAGCTCCCCGGCGAGGTCGACGTCCTCCTGCTCGACCACGTCCGCAGCACCTGGCACACCTCCGGCATGCCCTCCCCCGACGGCCCGCTGCTCGCCCGGGCGGGCCGCGCCGAGGTCGCCCTCGACGACTGCGCGCCCCTGCTGCGGCTCACCCCCCTGCTCGGCACCCGCGTGCTGCGCGCGGAGTTCTGGCGGGCGCACGAGTCGCGGCTCAGTACCGAGGACGAGCCGTACGCCGCCCTGGCCGCCCTGCTGCTCGCCGACCGCGTCGCCTGCCTGCCGCACGTCGCCTACGAGGACCGCAGGCTGCGGCCCGCGAGCCTGCCCCCGGTCGCGCCGGAGCAGCGCTACGCCCTCGTCGAGCGCTACGAGTCCCTCCTCGACCTCACCCGCGACCGGCGCGCCGCGCACACCGTGCTCTACGACCTCATGGTCCGCGACTGCCTGCGCACCTTCGCGCGCGGCGGCATGCCGGAGCAGGTCGCGCGTGAGTTCTTCCGCAGGGCGTCCCTGGCCGCCCTGCGCCGCCGCCCCGAGGGCCACCGCCGCCCGGCCGGGCTCGAAGGCGTCCGCCGCTCCCTGCTGGAGGAGGACGCCTACGCGAAGTACCGGGCCTTCCAGGCCGTCAACCGCGCCCGCCGCGACGCCAGGTCGGTCCTACGGACCCGTAGGCGCCAGGCCGTTGCCAAGCTCCGCGACCACCAGTACCGCAGGGCGCTCGGCCGTCCCGTCAACCCGCATCTCGCGGTGTTCGCGGCGTACTGGAACCGCGGCGTCGCCTGCAACCCCGCCGCGATCGCCGCCAAGCTCGCCGAACTCGCCCCGCAGATCCACGCGGTGTGGGTGGTCACCGAGGAGAACGCGGCCCTCCTGCCGCCCGGCACCGACCACGTGGTGCCCGGCAGCCGCCGCTACTGGGAGGTGCTGGCGACCGCCAAGTACCTCGTCAACAACGTCAACTTCCCCAACGCGGTGGTCAAACGCCCCGACGCGATTCACGTCCAGACCCACCACGGCACGCCCCTGAAGCGCATGGGCATCGACCAGATGGCGTTCCCGGCCGCCGCGCAGGGCCTGGACTTCCCGGCGCTGCTGGAACGCATCGACAAGTGGGACTTCAGCGTCTCGGCCAACAGTCACACCACCCGCATGTGGGAGCGCGCGTACCCGTCGCGCTACGTCTCGCTGGACCACGGATATCCGCGCAACGACGTCTACTACACGGCCGGCGCCGACGACATCCGCGCGGTCCGCGACCGCCTCGGCATCGCCCCGGGCCGCCGTGCCGTCCTCTACGCGCCCACCCACCGCGACTACGAGGCCGGCTGGACCCCGCGCCTGGACCTCGCCGCCCTCGCCGACCGCCTGGGCGGGGACACGGTCCTGCTCGTGCGCGGCCACTACTTCTACGGCGGCGCCGCCTCCCCGCTCACCAACCTGCGCCGCACGGGCCGGATCATCGACGTCTCCTCCTACGACCCGGTCGAGGAACTGTGCCTGGCGGCGGACGCCCTGATCACGGACTACTCCTCGATCATGTTCGACTACGCCAACCTCGACCGGCCGATCGTCATCCACGCCGACGACTGGGAGACGTACCGCACGACCCGCGGTGTCTACTTCGACCTGATGGACCAGGCCCCTGGCCCCGTCGCCCGCACCCAGCAGGAGCTGACGGAGATCCTCACCACCGAGGCCTGGCGCGACGAGAGCGCGGCGAAGAACCGGGCCGTGTTCCGGCGCCGGTTCTGCGAGTACGACGACGGACGCGCCGCCGAACGCGTCGTCCGCCGGGTCTTCCTCGGCCAGGACGAACGGGACCTGCCGCCCGTGCTGCCGATCGAGGAACGCACCCCGGCTCCGACCCCGCAGGAGGCGACCGCATGAGCACCCCCGACGTCACCGTGACGGTCATCGTCTACAACGACGCCGAACGGCTCACCCGCGCGGTCGAATCGGTGCGCCGCCAGACCCACGCGAACCTCGAGATCATCATCAGCGACGACCACTCCACGGACGCGACCCCGGCGGTGGCGCAGCGGCTGGCGGCCCAGGACCCCCGGGTCCGGTACCTCCGCCTGGAGCGGAACAGCGGCGGCTGCAGCGCCCCGCGCAACCGCGCCCTGCAGATCGCACGGGCGCCGTTCCTGATGTTCCTCGACAGCGACGACGAACTCCCCGGCGACGCGGTCGAACTGCTGCTCGCCGCGCACCGCGAACGCGAGATCGACTTCGCGATGGGGGCGGTGCAGCGGGTCCGGGTGGACAACGGCCGCTGCTCGACGTGGATGCCGCACCTGGTCGCCGAGCGCCGCACGCTCGACGGCATCGAGGCCGACCCGCGCCTGTTCTTCGAGCACCTGTCCACCAGCAAGATGTACGCCCGCGCCTTCCTCGACCGGCACGACCTGCGCTTCGCCGAGGGCATCCACTACGAGGACCAGCTGTTCTCGGCGCAGGCGTACTGCCTGGCCGAGAGCTTCACGATCATCCCGGAACCGGTCTACCGCTGGTACGTGGCGCCCTTCGCGGCCTCGGAGACGGCCTCGATATCGAACCAGCGGCACAAGCTCGCCAACGTCCGGGACCGGATCCACGTCCAGCACCTCATCGACGCGTTCCTGGCCGAGAGCGGGCACGAGTCGCTGCGCGAGGACAAGGACCACAAGTTCCTCAAGCACGACCTCCGGATGTACGCCGGTGATCTGCCCTACCGGGACGACGCCTGGCTGACGTCCTTCGCGGACATCGTCACGCCCTACCTGGACACGCTCTCGCCGGGCGCCTTCGCACGCCTCCCGCGCGCCGAACGCGTCGTCATCCAGCTGGTCCGCGACCGCCGTCTGCCCGAGGCCCGCCTGGCCGCCCGGGGCCTGGGCCACGCAGTGGGCCCGAGGAGTGTGACCGCCGACGCGGCAGGCCGCACCTACTGGGGCGATCGGGTCCCCGAGTCGGAGTGGTCACGCCGGGAACTGAGCGTCGCCGACCTGGAGCTGGAGACGCGCCCGTTCCCGAGCGCCCAGTTCCGCCACGAGATCAAGGAGATCACCCGGGGCCCGGGCGCTTCGATCGACCTCACGATCCGTACCTACGACCCGGCGCTGCGCCTCCCCGTCGGCCCTCAGCGCGCGACCCTCCTCATCGCCCCGGGCGGCCGGCGCCTCCACGTCCACTTCCGTCTCTCTCCCGTCCGCCCCGGCCTCTTCGAGGGCCACGCCCACCTGGACCTCGCAGCGGCCCCGCTCCCCCTCCAGGGCTTCGCGGGAATCCGCCACCCGCTGCTCCGCCTCCAGCACCAGGGCCTGTCCCACACGGGCCTGCTGCTGGCCCCGCTGACCTTCCCGGCCCTGACGACCCGCGTCCCCTCCCACCACCTGACGGTGGAACCGGAGGGCCACAACCCGGGCCGCCTCCAGGTCCGCTGGGAGCCGGTGGGCGTAACGGCGGCCCTGATCCGCCCCACGGTACGTCGGCTGGCCCGCCCGAGGGTGAAACGGGCGGTGCGGCTGGTGGCGAGCGCATTGAGGTAACGCCCCTCGATCGCGGCCATGCTCACCGCTGAGCGCTGCCGCTTGCCGGGGCCCGGCATCACGAGAGTGAGGCGAGGAGCCCGGTCCCTTCCGCCAGCACTCCGGGCTGCCCGAGGGCGCGGAAGTCGGTCTCGACCGCTGCCAGGTCGAGGGCACCGGCGCGTACGGCGTGGTATCGGATGACCGACCACAGGAAGACGTCGAGGCTGTCGAACTGCGTCTGGGCCTCGATGACCTCCTCCTCGTGGAACCACACCGCGACCCGGCCGTCGGCCAGCACTACGTAGTAGTTGCCTCCTCCATCGGCGCCGAGGGACCACACATCGTCGTCGGAAAGCTCCGTCTCATAGTCGGAGTCGAGGATCCTGCAGTCGTTGGCCGCGAAGTCGAAGCCGTACGACCAGTCATATATGTCGAGAAACCCTGCCGGCATGGTTCCCGACCGGACCCTGCGGTCGAAGCCGGCCAACGCGGTTGCGGCGTCGCGAGGGAGCCTGGCGAGGAACGGTTCGACCGGGCGTGTCGACGCCGGGATGTCGGCCCTCGGCCCGTCGGGGAACCAGCGCGCCAGGTCGGCGTCCAGATCCCGGTCCACGTACCCGGCCAACTGATCAACGGTGAGAGGCATGCGGTGAGGCTAGCCGAGGCACCTGTGCACGGACGCCCAGCTCACCGGTCAGGTGTGCGATCGCGTACCCGCCAGGGCACCACCGCGTACAACACCTGTCCCTCCGGCCCCCGGGCCACCTCCCGCAACCCGGCGCCCCGAGCCTGAGTGTCCATCACCCACCGCACCCCGTACTCCCGCAGAATCGCCGCCCGCTCCTCCTCCGGCGTCCCCTCCGCGAAGTACCTCCGCACAGCCCCCGCCCGACGCCCCTCATCCGTCAGGAAGAAGTCGGGATACCCGGGCGCCACCGTGTACGCCCCGTACGCCGGGATCTGGCGCGCCGGACGCCCCTCCCGCGCCATCACCACATCCCCGTACTTCACCCAGGGCGTCATCCACTGGTACCCCGTCCAGGGCCGCCGGTACTTCTCCGCGACGGCCTCCGGAAGATCCCCCCGCTCCACCACGTACCCGACCGTCGCCACCTGCGTCCACGCCCCCAGAGCCAGCGCAGCGCCCAGTACGCACGCCCACCCCGCCCGCACCCCGCGCCGCCCCGCCTCGCACACCTCCACGGCGACCGCGACCTGCGCCGGGATCAGCGCCGCCGGCAGGGCCCGCCCCCACGACCAGTGCCCGCTCACCCCACCGGCCGTCACCAGCACGGCCCCCAGGACGAAGAACAGCACCAGCGGATCCCACCGGTCCCGCCACCACCGCACCCCGAGGGCCACCACTCCGAGCAGCACCAGCCAGTACCGCCCGAGCAGGTCGTCGTACAGCGGCCGGTGCACCCCCTCGAGGTCGCCGCCCTCCCCGAACAGCGCGAAGAAGTCGTAGTAAGGCCACAGCCCCAGCACCCCGAATCCCACCGCCAGCCCGCCCCCGAGCCGAAGCCACGCCGCGCGGTCCGGCCGGGCGGCGACCACCGTCGCGGCCGCCCCCAGCGAAGCCACCACTCCCGAGAACTGGTGGCACAGCAGAATCACCGCCCACAGCACCCCGAGCCCGAGCCACATCCCCCACCCGGCACCCGTGCGCGCCACCCGCCCCAGCCAAGCCCAGAGGTGAAACGCCAGCCCGAGCGCGAACAGGCTCGGGTACGGCACCGTCAGCGCCAGCGAGTCGAGCCCGTAGAAGCCGCTCCACTTGAACACGGCCGTCCCCCACAGGAACAGCAGGCTCAGCAGGGCCAGCGCGGGCGCGGCACGATGCCCGGTCAGGGTCCGCACATAGCGCCACACCCCGGTCACCAGCAGCGCGAGCCCGGTCAGGGCCCCGAGTCGCAGCACCACGAAGACGGACAGGCCGGTCACCCGCGCCACGCACCCGAGGACCAGCGTCCAGGGCGAGTAGTACGGGCTCGGCGTGTCCGCGTCCACCAGCGGGTTACCCGGGTCGACGAGGTCGTGCCGCAGGCGCTGGACGGTCGCGGCGTGCATCCCGAGGTCCCCGGCCCAGGGCAGCCGGACGATGACCAGGAGCAGCAGCAGGACGACCACCGAGGCGGCGGCCCACGCGGTGAGGACAGCCGGTCTAGGCGGGGCGCGCATCGTGCGGGAACACCCAGGTCCGGTAGACGAGGAAACGGAAGGCGGAGGCCAGCACGATGGACAGCGCCTTGACCGCGTTGGACTCCAGCGGCCCGACCAGGCCGAGGCCGTGGTAGCCGACGTAGAACAGCCCGCTCTCCATGGCTACGCCGATCGTGCTGAGGACGAAGAACAGCGCGATCTGACGCCGGGTCCGGGACGCCCGGTCGCGGTAGGTGACGTACCGGAAACCGAGGTAGTTGCCGCCCATGGCGATCAGGCTCGCCGGCACGGTCGCCACCATGGCGGCCAGGTGCAGCCCGTGCAGGAGCACGTTGAACACCAGGAAGTTCACCGCGACGCCGCTGCCGCCGACCAGCGCGAAGCGCACCACTTCGAGGACGACGCGCCTGGCCGGGCGGGCGGGGGCGGCCACGCGCTCCTCGGAGACATGGAGAGTCACGTCCCAAGCCTTAGCCGGATCGGGTAAGTCCTCCAGTCGAATCGCCCTAAGGCACGCCAAGAAGAGGCGCCCCGGGCCGGAACCGGCCCGGGGCGCCCGTCACGCCGTACGCCCTACGAGTGCGTCCGCAGCAGCGTCCTCATCGTGCGCATCGCCACCGACAGGTTGGCGAGGTCGAACGCGTCGGAGCTCTGGATCTCCTCCAGCGTGCTGCGGGCCCGGCCGAGGATCGCCGCGTTCTTCTGCTCCCAGGCCGCGTAGCGCTGCTCGGGCGTCGAGGTGCCGTTGCCCACCGCCAGGACGTCGGCGGTCAGCGCCGCGTGCGCCGCGAACAGGTCCTCGCGGATCGCCGCGCGGGCCATGGACTGCCAGCGGTCGGCGCGGGGCAGCTCGATGATGCGGTCCATGAGCTGGGTGATGCGCAGCCGGTCGGCGAGGTCGTAGTAGACCTCGGCGACGTCCATCGGCTCCCGGCCCATGCGGTCGGCGATCGAGACGATGTCGAGCGTCGGGAAGGCCGAGGAGAAGCCCGCCACCCGGGTGGCGAGTTCGTCCGGGACACCGGCGCCCGTCAGCTCGTCGTGGATCTTCTGGTACCACTCCAGGTCGGCACCGCGCAGCAGCTTCGGCAGCTGTCCCCAGACCTGTTCGACCCGGTCGGCGAAGAAGTCGACCGTCCCGGCGAGCTCGAGCGGCTGCGGCCGGTTGTTGAGCAGCCAGCGCGTGCCGCGCTCCACCAGGCGGCGCGCGTGCAGCCGGATGCGGGTCTGTACCTCGGCCTCGACCTTGTTGTCGAGCGCCTCGACCCCGTCCCACACCGGGGACTGGCGGAAGATCGCCCGGGCCGCGGTCTGCGCCCGCACGATCTCCTCCAGCGACGCGCCGGTCTCCTCGCGCAGCCGGTGCAGATACGTCGTGCCGCCCGTGTTCACCGTGTCGTTGACCAGCACCGTCGTGGTGATCTCGCGGCGCAGCGGGTGACTGACGAGGTGCTCGGGGTACTGCTCGCGCAGCTCCTTCGGGAAGTACGCGTGCAGCAGAGTGCTCAGGTACGGATCGTCCGGCAGCGAGGTGTGCAGCAGCTCCTCGGCGACCGTGATCTTCGTGTACGCCAGCAGTACGGCCGTCTCCGGGCCGGTCAGGCCCTGCCCCTGGGCGAGCCGCTCGCGGATCTGCCGGTCGGTGGGCAGGAACTCCAGCGCCCGGTCGAGGTGTCCCTCCCTGACCAGGTGCTTCATGAAGCGCTGCTGGGCGTGGAGCATGGCGCTGGACTGGGCGAGGGCGTTGGCGATCGCCGTGTTCTGCGCGTAGTTGTTGCGCAGCACCAGGCGGCCGACCTCGTCGGTCATCTCGGCGAGCAGCTTGTTGCGCTGCTTGACGGTCATGTCGCCGTCCCGGACCAGGCCGTTGAGCAGGATCTTGATGTTCACCTCGTGGTCGGAGGTGTCCACGCCCGCGCTGTTGTCGATGGCGTCGGTGTTGATCCGGCCGCCCTGCAGCGCGAACTCGATCCGGCCGAGCTGGGTCAGGCCGAGGTTGCCGCCTTCGCCGACGACCTTGACGCGCAGGTCCTTGCCGTCGACGCGGATGGCGTCGTTGGCCTTGTCACCGACGTCCGCGTTGGACTCGGCGGAGGACTTGACGTACGTGCCGATGCCGCCGTTCCACAGCAGGTCCACCGGCGCGTGCAGGATCGCCTTCATCAGGTCGGCCGGGGTCAGCTTGGTGACCTTGGCCTCGATGCCGAGAGCCTCGCGGATGTGGGCGTTGACCGGGATCGCCTTGGCCGTGCGCGGGAAGATGCCGCCGCCGGCCGACAGCAGCTCGGTGTTGTAGTCCTCCCAGCTGGAGCGGGGCAGCTCGAACAGGCGGCGGCGCTCGGCGTAGGAGGTGGCGGCGTCCGGGTTCGGGTCGATGAAGATGTGCCGGTGGTCGAAGGCCGCGACCAGGCGGATGTGCTCGGAGAGCAGCATGCCGTTGCCGAACACGTCACCGGACATGTCGCCGATGCCGACGACCGTGAAGTCCTCGGTCTGGGTGTCCACACCCATGTCGCGGAAGTGCCGCTTGACGGACTCCCAGGCGCCGCGGGCGGTGATGCCCATGCCCTTGTGGTCGTAGCCGGCGGAGCCGCCGGAGGCGAAGGCGTCACCGAGCCAGAAGTTGTAGTTCTCGGCGACCCCGTTGGCGATGTCGGAGAAGGTCGCGGTGCCCTTGTCGGCGGCGACGACGAGGTAGGTGTCGTCCTCGTCGTGCCGGACGACGTCGGCCGGGGGCACGACCTCGCCCGCGACCATGTTGTCGGTGATGTCGAGCAGCGCCGAGATGAACGTCCTGTAGCTGGCGATGCCCTCGGCCATCCACGCGTCCCGGTCCACGGACGGGTCGGGCAGCTGCTTGGCGACGAAGCCGCCCTTGGCGCCGACGGGCACGATGACGGTGTTCTTCACCATCTGCGCCTTGACCAGGCCGAGGATCTCGGTCCGGAAGTCCTCACGCCGGTCGGACCAGCGCAGACCACCGCGCGCGACCTTGCCGAAGCGCAGGTGCACGCCCTCCACGCGCGGCGAGTACACCCAGATCTCGAACGCCGGGCGCGGCGCCGGCAGGTCGGGGATGGCCTGCGGGTCGAACTTCATGGAGACGTAGTCGTGCGGCTTGCCGCCCCCGGCCTCCTGGAAGAAGTTCGTCCGCAGCGTCGCCTTGATGACGGTGAGGAAGGACCGCAGGATCCGGTCCTCGTCGAGCGAGGCCACCTGGTCGAGGGCGGCGTCGACCTCCTCCAGCAGCGCGTCCACGATCTCGTGGCCCGCGCGCTGCCGGTCCGGCGACATCCGCGCCTCGAACAGGGAGACGAGCAGACGGGTGGTGTGGACGTTGTTGCGGAGGGTGTCCTCCATGTAGTCCTGGCTGAACGTCGACGCCGCCTGGCGCAGGTACTTGGCGTACGCCCGCAGCACCACCGCCTGGCGCCAGGTCAGCCCGGCGCTCAGCACGAGGGCGTTGAAGCCGTCGTTCTCCGCCTTGCCGGTCCAGGTGGCGGCGAAGGCGTCCTGGAAGCGCTCGCGGGCGTCGTCACCGAAGTAGTCCCCGCCGCCGTTCGCGCGGGGCATGCGCAGACCGAAGTCGTAGATCCAGGCCACGCTGCGGTCCGAGCAGCGCAGCTCGTAGGGCCGCTCGTCGACGACCTCGACCCCGAGCCGGTTGAGGACCGGCAGGACGGCCGAGAGGGAGATCGCGTCGCCCGTGCGGTAGATCTTGAAGCGGCGCTCCTCGGGGGCGGCGCCCACCGGCTCGTACAGGCTGAGCGCGAAGTCCTTGTCCGCCTCGGCGTTCAGCTGCTCCAGGTGGACGAGGTCGGCGACCGCGGCGCGCGGGTTGTGGTCGGCCTTGTAGCCCTCGGGGAAGGCGTGCGCGTAGCGGCGCAGCGCTTCCGCCGCGTGCTCCTCGCCGAGCTCGGCGTTGAGCGCCTCGGAGAAGGCGTCCTCCCAGGAGCGGGCGGCCTCCACCAGCCGGGCCTCGATGCGCTCCTTGTCGGAGTCGGACAGCTCCGGCAGCTCGGTGCCCTGCGGGACCCGCACCACGAAGTGCAGCCGGGACAGGATCGACTCGGTGTTCCAGGCCGTGAAGTCGACGCTGATGCCGCCCAGCTCCTCCTTCAGGATCTCGATGATCCTCAGACGGACGCCCGTCGTGTAGCGGTCGCGCGGGAGGTAGACGAGGGCGGAGTAGTAGCGCCCGTACTCGTCCTGGCGCAGGTAGAGCCTGAGGCGCCTGCGCTCCTGGAGGTAGAGCACGGAGGTCACGATCGACCGCAGCTCGTCGACCGGGGTCTGGAACAGCTCGTCGCGCGGGTACGTCTCCAGGATCTGCGTCAGGTCGCGGCCGTCGTGGCTGTTGGGTGAGAACCCGGCACGCTCCAGGACCTCCTCGACCTTGCGCCGGATGACCGGGACCCGGCGCACGGACTCGGTGTAGGCGGCGGAGGAGAACAGCCCGAGGAAGCGGCGCTCACCGATGACGTTGCCGTCGGCGTCGAACTTCTTGACGCCGATGTAGTCCAGGTACGACGGCCGGTGCACGGTCGCCCGGCTGTTCGCCTTGGTCAGCACGAGCAGCTTGTGCTCGCGCGCCTTGGCCCGGGCGTCGGCGGGCAGCCGCTCGAACGAGGGGCTGACCGGGTGGCTCTCCTCTGCCGCGTGGTGCGGGTCCGCGCGCAGTATGCCGAGCCCGGTGCCGGGCACGGCGGCCAGCGAGTCGTCGTCGCGCAGCTGGTACTCGCGGTAGCCGAGGAAGGTGAAGTGGTCGTCGGCCAGCCAGCGCAGCAGCTCGCGGGCCTCTTCGACCTGGGGTCCGGGCAGGTCGCCGGGGATGGGCTCGTCCGGCAGCCCCTCCGCCAGCCGGATCGCCGCTTCCCGCATCTTGCCCCAGTCCTCGACGGCCTCACGGGCGTCGGACAGCACGCGCAGCAGGTCGGCGGTGATCTGCTTCAGATCGGCCCGGTCGGTCTCTCGGTCGATCTCTACGTGGATCCAGGACTCGACGTGCGCGTCGTGCGGAAGGTCTCCGGTCGCCGGGGTCGACAGGACCTCGATGAGCTTGCCGGTGACGTCGCGGCGCACGACGAACTGGGGGTGGATGACGACGTGGATGCCACGCCCCTGACGCGTCAGCTCATTGGTGACGGAGTCGACGAGGAAGGGCATGTCGTCGGTGACGACCTCGACCACGGAGTGGCTGCAGGTCCACCCGTTCTCTTCCACCGTGGGGGTGTGCACCCGCACGTTCGCCGTGCCCTGGGGGCGGTTCTCGGCCAGCCGGTAGTGCGATACGGCAGCTCCGAAGACGTCGACCGGGTCGCGGTCGGTGAGGTCCTCAGGGGCCGTGTGCAGGTAGTAACGCTGGAGGAACGTGTGGAGGGTCTCGCGGTCCGGGGCCTTGTGGGCGTCTGGGGTCTCCTCGCCCGTCGACCCGGTCGGTAGGTGCCCCCCGACCGGGCTGTTCTCAGCTACCCGGGCGGCCCTCTCGAGCAACTCGGCCTTGGCTTCGTCCAGCTTGGTCTGCATTGTCCTCTGGCTCCTGTCGCGCGCCGTTGCGTGACGTAGAAGGAAGTACGGTCTCTGCGCTGACGACCTCACGTCGTGACACGGGGTATCCGGTCTGTTCCGACGCTATGCCGCGAGGCGAGATGAGCGGGGGTGTCTGAGCCATTTTTGAGCTGCGCCACCGGTGTGACGCTGCTCTCTGCGACGCTCGGAGACGGGTGATGCTCGGCGTCCCGGGAGCCCTCGATGACACGTCCCGCCCGCGAAGACCAGCGACTGCCGCCCGGTCACGGATGTCGTCCGTGCTCTCCGGGCGCAGGGCAGGGACGACGACGTCCCCGCGAACTATCGCGCTGATCACGCCACCAAGGCTATCGCTCCTTACAGGGGCTCCGTCATGAGCCGTATGTGTACAAAACCAGCCGTGGAAGTTTGACGTTCTGCACAGTGCCGCTACGGGTTCCGGTCTGCGGGACCGGTCAGGCCGCGAGCCGCTCGGCCTCTTCGACCGCTTCCTCCAGCGTGTCCACGACAGGAACACCGACGGCTTCCAGGCTCACTCTGCTGTGCGACCCGCCGGTGTACAGCACGGCCCGGGCCCCCACGTGCAGCGCGGCCACGGCGTCGTCCGCCGCGTCCCCGATCACCACGGTGCGCTCCGGAGCCACCCCGCTCAGCGACGACAGGTGCCGCACCATGTGCTCGGCCTTGCTGCCCCCCGACGGCCCGGTCCGCCCGTCCACCCGTATGAAGTGCGGCTCGATGCCGAACCCGCGCACCAGCGGGACGAGCTCCTCGTGCACGTACATGCTGAGGATCGACTGGCTGCGCCCCGACGACCGCCATCCGGCCAGCAGCTCCACGGCCCCCACCGTCAGCTCGCACGTCGTCCGGTGCTCGGCGTAGTACCGGTGGAAGACATCGTCCATGGCCTCCCACTCGGCCTCGGTCGGCAGCCGCCCCATCAGCCGCTCGTAGAACTTCGGCACCGGCACGCAGTACAGCTCCCGGTACTTCTCCAGCGTCAGCGGCTCGAGGCCCAGCTCGGCGAAGGCCGCGTTCGTCGCTCCGATGATCGCGTCGTTGTCGTGGAACAGCGTTCCGTTCCAGTCCCAGACGATGTGCGCGCCCGTCTTCATCCCCATGCCTGAAAACGTACCCGCCCCCACTGACAATCAAGAGAGCGGCGCCTCAACGCGCCCCCGGCGACGGGTTCAGTCCCCGTGTCCCACCAGGCTGGCGATCTCCTGGGTGGCGAACCACAGCAGCTCGTGGTCCTCCGCCCCGTCCACGACGGACTGTGCGTCGTCGTCCCCGCCGTCCGCCGCCGGCAGCGCCTCGGCGGCCGCCGTCACATCGGCCTGGGCGTCCGTCGCGTCGACGTGCACCGACGCCGCCTTGCCGAGCGGCACCGGGCCCGCGACCCGCACCTCCGCCGGTGCCTCCCGGCCGTCCGCGCTCACGGCCCGGTCGGCGACGTCGACGGCGATCACGACCCGTCGCCGCGGCGCCCCGGGCTCGGCCGCCAGCAGGCGCAGCGAGGCCAGCGCGGCCCGGCCGAGCGCCGCGTACTCCAGTTCCTCGATGTCGTCGGAGACGTACCACTCGCGCAACCCCGGCGTCACGGCGTAGGCGACGAACGGCCCGCTTCCCAGCTCACCCGTCTTGTACGCCTCGGCGAGGCCGGGGAGGGTCAGGGGCACGTAGACACGCATGCTGGCCGCTTTCGTGGTCGTGGGGGTCGCGGTCGGAGCTCTCGGCACGGCTCCGGAAGGCCTTCAGGATACGTGCGGGGCGTCCCCTTTCGAGCCCCGCCCCGTGACGCCGGACGCGTCCACCCGCGGCCCGGGATTCACCCGGCACGCCCCCGGTATCCAAGGGCTCCCCACCCCGATATCACCCGGATAGGTGAACCTTCCGGCGCTCGCGACCCGTACCGCGCTTCCTTGCCGCGGCCCCGGTCCGCCCCGTACAAGATCACCAACCCGAAGTTACTCCCCGGTATCCACCGGGCCCACGAAACGGGGACCCCCCATGCACAAGGTCATGACCAGGACCCACCACCGCCCGGCCACCCACCCCCCGACCCACCGCGACCCACGCGGCGCGGCCACGACCACGGCACCCCACCCGCCGGTGACCACCACACCTCGCACCCCGGCCGGTACTTCACCTCGCACCGCCGGGAACGCCACACCTCGCACCCCCGGGAACGCCGCTCCCCGCACCCCCGGCAGCCCAGCGAGCCGCCCTCCCATGAGCACCGCGACCAGTGCTCCCAGCAGCCGCAGGCCCGGCCCTCCCGGCAGCTCCACGCGTGCTACCGGCACCTCACCCGTCGCCCCCGGGTACACCGCACCCCGCACCCCCGTCGCCGCCGCCTCCGCACCGCCCCTTCCCGGCGGCTCCGCGCCCCCGCGCTCTCCCGGCAGCGGCCGGGCCCGGCCTCCGGCTGCGGGCGGTCGTCCGCCGGCCTCCGCCCGCGCCAGGGCTTCCCGCACCCGCCCGGCGGACACGCGCCCACCGTCCCTCTCAGCAACCCGCACAGCCCCGCGTAGGTCCCCGGAAGCAACCGGCTCCCCGGCCCGCCCGAACGCCACCGCCCCCGCCTCCACCGAAATCGCCCCGCGCGTCCCGGCCGAGGGCTCACGCCACGCGGCGGTCCCCCAGCTCCTGCCCACCGACGTCTTCGCCGACCTCCTCGTCGCCGTCCTGAGCGGCCACCGCCCCGTCCACTCGATGCTCCGCCACACCCGCGGCCGCGCCTACGACGAGCTGGCCTGGCTGGCCGAACGCGGCCCCCTGCGCACCCGCGGCGCCCGTCCCGTCGTCCGCGACATCGGCTGGTTCGAACCCCGGCCGGGCGCCATCGAGGCCTTCGCCCGCATCGGCGCCGGCGACCGGCTGCGCGCCATGGCCTTCCGCCTGGAACTCGGTCAGGACCTCCGCTGGCGCTGCACGGCGGTGGAACTCGGCGGCCCCCGCCCACCCCGTCCGGAGTGCGACTGAGGCCTGCCGAGGCCCCCGGAAGCACGTGCCCGTGCGTCGGGCACGCCGCGCAGCCGCCCGCCCATGACGAAGGGCCGGACACCCTCAGGTGTCCGGCCCTTCAAGCCGCTACGCGGCAACGGTCACTTCTTGCGACGCCCCCGGCTCCGCGCCTGCTTGCGCCGCTCCGCACGCGTCAGGCCGTCGGCCTCGGAACGCACCGGCTCGCCGTCCTCGGTGAAGTCGCCCTCGATGGTGCCGCCCTCGCCGTCGACCGTCGGCGCGGAGAAGTGGAGGTTGCGCCGCTGCGGGACGTCGAGCCCCTTGGCACGGATCTCCGGACGGGAACCCGCCTGCGCCGGCACCGCGTCGTGCTTCTCCAGGTCGGCCACCGGCTTGGTGTCCTCGACCGGGACCTCCTCGACCTGCTGCTCGACCTGGACCTCCAGGTTGAACAGGTAGCCGACGGACTCCTCCTTGATGCCCTCCATCATGGCGGTGAACATGTCGAAGCCCTCGCGCTGGTACTCGACCAGGGGGTCCTTCTGCGCCATGGCGCGCAGGCCGATGCCCTCCTGGAGGTAGTCCATCTCGTAGAGGTGCTCGCGCCACTTGCGGTCCAGGACCGACAGCACGACCCGGCGCTCCAGCTCACGCATGATCTCGGAGCCCAGCTGACTCTCACGCGCCTGGTACTGGTCGTGGATGTCGTCCTTGATGGAGTCGCCGATGAACTCGGCGGTCAGGCCCGCCCGGTCGCCGGCCGCCTCCTCCAGCTCCTCGATCGAGACGTTGCACGGGTAGAGCTGCTTGAATGCGCCCCACAGCCGGTCGAGGTCCCAGTCCTCGGGGAAGCCCTCGGCGGTCTCGGCCTGGACGTACGCGTCGATGGTGTCGTCCATGAAGTGCTGCACCTGCTCGTGCAGGTCCTCGCCCTCCAGGACGCGGCGGCGCTCGCCGTAGATGACCTCACGCTGGCGGTTGAGGACCTCGTCGTACTTGAGGACGTTCTTCCGCGTCTCGAAGTTCTGCTGCTCGACCTGCGACTGGGCGGAGGCGATCGCGCGGGTGACCATCTTGTTCTCGATCGGCACGTCGTCCGGGACGTTCGCCATCGACATGACGCGCTCGACCATCTGGGCCTTGAACAGCCGCATCAGGTCGTCGCCGAGGGAGAGGTAGAAGCGGGACTCGCCCGGGTCGCCCTGACGGCCGGAACGACCGCGCAGCTGGTTGTCGATGCGCCGCGACTCGTGCCGCTCGGTGCCCAGCACGTAGAGCCCGCCGAGCTTCTCGACCTCGTCCTTCTCGTTCTGGACGGCCTTCTCGGCCCGCTTGAGCGCCTCGGGCAGGGCGTGCGCCCACTCCTCGATGTGCTCCTCGGGGTCGAGACCGCGCTGGCGCAGCTCCGCCTCGGCGAGGTCCTCGGGGTTGCCGCCGAGCTTGATGTCCGTACCACGGCCG
Source organism: Streptomyces sp. NPDC002130 (assembly GCF_040296465.1). Classification (NCBI taxonomy): domain Bacteria; kingdom Bacillati; phylum Actinomycetota; class Actinomycetes; order Kitasatosporales; family Streptomycetaceae; genus Streptomyces; species Streptomyces sp. NPDC002130. The sequence continues at coordinate 18,811 of NZ_JBEOXI010000008.1, read as the reverse complement.
GCCATGTTGGTGGCCACCGTGACGGCGCCCTTGCGGCCGGCCTGGGCGACGATCGTCGCCTCCCGGTCGTGCTGCTTGGCGTTCAGCACCTCGTGCTGGATGCCGCGCTTGCTGAGCTGCTGCGAGAGGTACTCGGACTTCTCGACGGAGGTGGTGCCGACGAGGATCGGCTGCCCCTTGCGGTGCTTCTCCTCGATGTCGTCGACGACCGCCTCGAACTTGGCGACCTCGGTCCGGTAGATCAGGTCCGACTGGTCCTTGCGGACCATCGGCCGGTTGGTCGGGATCGGCACCACGCCGAGCTTGTAGATCTGGTGGAACTCGGCCGCCTCGGTCATGGCCGTACCGGTCATGCCGCACAGGCCCGGCTGTTCCTTGCCGTTGTGGTCGTGGCGCTTGTAGAGGCGGAAGAAGTTCTGGAGGGTGATCGTGGCGAGCGTCTGGTTCTCGTCCTTGATCGGGACCGCTTCCTTGGCCTCGATCGCCTGGTGCATGCCCTCGTTGTAGCGGCGGCCCGCGAGGATACGTCCGGTGTGCTCGTCGACGATCATGACCTCGTCGTCGATGATGACGTAGTCCTTGTCCTTCTTGAAGAGCTCCTTGGCCTTGATGGCGTTGTTCAGGTAGCCCACCAGCGGGGTGTTCACCGACTCGTAGAGGTTGTCGATGCCCAGCCAGTCCTCGACCTTGGCGACACCGGACTCGTGGATGGCGACCGTGCGCTTCTTCTCGTCGACGTCGTAGTCGCCGGTCTCCTCGATGCCCTTGAGCGGCTGGCCGGCCTCACCGCGCTTGAGGCGCTTCACCAGCTTGGCGAAGTCCCCGTACCACTTGGTGGCCTGGTCGGCCGGGCCGGAGATGATCAGCGGCGTACGGGCCTCGTCGATGAGGATGGAGTCGACCTCGTCGACGATGGCGAAGTTGTGGCCGCGCTGGACGAGCTCGTCCTGGGACCACGCCATGTTGTCGCGCAGGTAGTCGAAGCCGAACTCGTTGTTCGTGCCGTACGTGATGTCGCAGGCGTACTGCTCGCGGCGCTGAGCCGGCGTCATGTTGGCGAGGATGCAACCGACCTCGAGGCCCAGGAACCGGTGGACGCGGCCCATCATCTCGGAGTCACGCTCGGCCAGGTAGTCGTTGACCGTGATGATGTGGACGCCCTTGCCGGACAGCGCGTTCAGGTACGCCGGCAGCGTGCCGACGAGGGTCTTGCCCTCACCGGTCTTCATCTCGGCCACGTAGCCCATGTGCAGGGCCGCGCCGCCCATCATCTGCACGTCGTAGTGACGCTGGCCGAGGACGCGCTTGGCGGCCTCGCGGACGGTGGCGAACGCCTCGGGCAGCAGGTCGTCCAGGGTCTCGCCGTCGGCGTAGCGCTGCTTGTACTCATCGGTGAGAGCGCGCAGCTCGGCGTCGGAGAGGTCGACGAAGTCCTCTTCGATGGAGTTGACCTGGTCCGCGATGCGGTGCAGCTTGCGCAGGATCTTGCCTTCGCCTGCACGCATGAGCTTCGAGAGGACGGACACGGGGGTTGGTCTCCTTGCCGGTCGGGCCTGGGACGGTCGGTTACCACTTGACTTACTGAGCAACGGCCATCGTATGCGAGGACCCCACCGCGCCGGGAGGGCCTGCCGTGACGGCGACCGTCCGCTGCTTCATTCTGATTCACGTCTGCTTCAAAGGGGACAACGTGCGGCACCCCCGGATAGTGCCGCACCTCCCCACCGAATTGCACAAAGCGTGACCACTCCCTCACCGAGGGCAAAACAGATGGCCCTGTGGTCCGCCGCCGAGCAGAATCGGCCGATGGACCCCGTCACCCTCACCACTGACCGCCTCCTGCTGCGCACGGTGGGCCCGCAGGACACCGACGCGGTGTACGACGCCTGCCAGGACCCCGACATCCAGCGCTGGACCACGATCCCCTCGCCCTACCTGCGCGAGCACGCCCGCAGCTTCACGGAACAACTCGTCCCGGACGGCTGGGCTGACGGCTCCATGTTCACCTTCGGCGTCTTCCTGCACTCCGGTGAACTGGCGGGCATGCTCGGCATCACCATGCGTTCCCTGGGCATGGGCGAGATCGGCTTCTGGGCCGCGAAGCGGCACCGCGCCAACGGCTACGTCACCGAGGCCGCCCTCACCGCCTGCCGCTGGTCCTTCACCCACGCCGCGCTGGACCGCGTCGAATGGCGGGCGGCCGTGGGCAACCGGGCTTCCCGCGCGGTGGCGGAACGAGCGGGCTTCACGATCGAGGGCACGCTGCGCTCCGCCACGAACAACAAGGGTGTACGCCACGACACCTGGGTGGGTTCCCTGCTCCCCTCGGACATGGGACTGCCGTCGACGGCCCCGTACCTGCCGGCGCCCTGACCGTCTCGGTCGCCCCGGTGAAAACCCGCAGGTCACAGCGCATTGTCAGTCCCACCCCCTACTCTGCGACCATGACCACCCCGCCCCCCGCCGCAGAGCTCTCCGCCGACGAGGCCCGCAGAATCGCGCTCCGCGCCCAGGGCTTCCTCGGTGCGCCCGACCGCCGCTCCGGCGTCCGCGGCATCCTCCGCCACCTGGGCGCGATACAGCTCGACACCATCTCGGTCCTGGCCCGCTCCCATGAACTCGTCCCGTACGCCCGCCTGGGCGCGGTGGGCCGGAAGACGGTGGAGGACGCCTACTGGCAGGACACGCACTCCTTCGAGTACTGGTCGCACGCCGCGTGCATCCTGCCCATCGAGGAGTGGCCCCACTTCGCCTTCCGCCGCCGCGCCTACCGCAACCGCCCGCACTGGAACCACGACCTGCCCGACGGCACCTACGACCAGGTCATCAAGCAGCTCCGCTCCGAAGGCCCCCTCACGGCGACGGAGCTGGGCGGCGCGAAGAAGACGAACGACTGGTGGGACTGGTCCGGCTCCAAGGTCGCCGTCGAACGCGCCCTGATGTACGGCGAGGTGGTCTGCGTGGAGCGCCGCGGCTGGAAGCGCCTCTACGACCTCGCCGAGCGCGCCGTTCCACAGGAGCTGCTGCACGACGAGCTGGACGACACCGAGTGCCTGCGCCGCCTGGTCCGCCTGGCCGGCCGCTCCCTGGGGGTCGGTACGCGCGCGGACATCGCCGACTACCACCGCCTCAAGGGCGAGCAGGTCGACGCGGTGATCGCCGATTCGGGCCTGGTCCCGGTCGTGGTCGAGGGCTGGGGCAAGCCCGCCTGGGCCGATCCCGCGGCCCTGGACACGCCCCCGCGCGGCCGCCACCGCACCACGCTCCTGTCGCCCTTCGACTCCCTGATCTGGGAGCGGGCACGCACGGAGCGGATCTTCGGCTTCACACACCGCCTGGAGGCCTACGTCCCCAAACAGAAGCGGGTGTACGGCTACTTCGCGATGCCGGTGCTGGCCGGCGGGCGTCTCGTCGGCCGCGTGGACCCGGCCCGCGAGGGCCGCACACTGGTGGCCAAGCAGGTCACGCTCGACGGCCCCAAGGCGATCCCGGCCGTCGCCCAGGCCCTGGCGGAGGCGGCGACCTGGGTGGACTGCACGGACGTCCGCGTGGAACGGGTCGACACGCCGGACCTGCGCGAGCCCCTGGCGAAGGAACTCGCCCGTGCTCTCGGCTGAGACCGGGCCCTAGCGGATCTCGAGGATCTTCTCCCGCATCGCGTACACCACCGCTTCCATCCTGGAGTGCAGTTGCAGCTTCTCCAGGATGTTGCGGACGTGGTTCTTCACGGTGTTCTCGGAGATGAACAACTCCTTGGCGATGTCCCGGTTGTTCATCCCCGTGGCGACGAGCTTCAGGACTTCGAGTTCACGGTCGGTCAGACGCGGTGCGGGCACCAGCCGCCGTTCGTCCGTGCGCTGGATCATCGACTTGAACTCGGTGAGGAGTTTCGATGCCATGGACGGGCTGATCTGCGACTGCCCGTCGGCCACCGCGCGAATGGCGGTGGCCACCTCGTCCGTGGAGATCTCCTTGAGGAGATAGCCGGTCGCGCCCGCCTTGATGGCGTCGTAGAGATCGGCTTCCTCGTCGCTGATCGTCAGCATGATGATCTTCGCGCTGGGTGCCACCTCCTTGATGGAGGTGCACGCCTCGATCCCGCCCCGCTTGGGCATCCGCACGTCCATCAGGATGATGTCGGGCAGCAGGTCGGCGGCCTTCTCCACGGCCTCGGCGCCGTCGCCCGCCTCCCCGACGACCTGGATGTCCTCCTCGGCGGCGAGCACGATCTCAAGGCCACGACGGAACAAGGCGTGGTCGTCCACCACGAGGACTCTGATCGGTTCCTTGCGTGGAGTCCCCGAGTCCGGGCCCATGCCGACGACGCCGCCGTCGGCATCCTCGTCACGCATCGGTCCGAAGCTGTCCGCCATCGTTCCTCCCCCTGAAGGCTGTGGCCTTGAGGTCCTGAGCCATCGCCAACCCAGAGCAGCGACCCACCGGTTGGGCCGTGGGCACCATGATTTCATGCCTGGACGGCACCGGGGTGCCGGAGCGGGGCGCGAAGTGGTCGCACGGAGGTGCCCCTGGGGGCGCACACGCGCTCCAGGGGCACCTGTTCCGCTGTCACCCGGCATGGTCAGCCGCCGAGCGCACCGCCCGCGTCGGGAGAGTGCGCCTGTGTGACCATCGTGTCCGTGCTGAGGTGGATCACGCCGTAGTCGTAGGCGTGCCGTCGGTAGACGACACTCGGTTCCTTGGTCTCGGAGTCGACGAACAGATAGAAGTCGTGCCCGACCAGCTCCATCTCGTAGAGAGCCTGGTCGAGGGTCATGGGCGCTGCGACGTGCGTCTTCTCACGGACGACGATGGGACCGTCACCCTGCACTTCCAGCGAGCCGATCTTCTTCGTGGGTACGGCCTCGGGCTCCTCCTCGGAGGACGACACCAGGCCGTTTCCGTTGAGCGTCGCCACGCCCGGGACGTGGTCGGCGACCTCGGCGGCCGGGATCCGGCGCGCACCACGGCGCGAGTACCGCTTGTCGTGCTGCCTGCGCAGCCGGGCTTCCAGCTTTTCCGCCGCCAGGTCGAGCGCCGCGTACGGATCGCTCGCCGCTGCCTCCGCCCGGATCACCGGGCCGCGGGAGCGGAGCGTGATCTCCACTCGGTCACAGCGGTCGGCCTGCCGGGGGTTGGGCTCCTTAGACACCTCGACGTCGAGGCTGATCACCTTGCCATCGAGCTTCTGGATCTTCTCCAGCTTCAGCTTCTCGGCCACGTGCTTCCGGAACCGCTCGGGCACCTCGGTCTTGCGGCCCTTGACGACGATGTCCACGCAGAACTCCGTTCCCGGATCGCTCCGCTTCGCTGCGGAGCGTCTCCCTTTTGCACCAGGCTCCGGTGAGTCCCGGAACCTCGGACTCGCGGTGACTTCCACCTCCTCCCCCGAGAGCGAGATCTCCACTCCACCGCCACGAGTGATGAAAAAACCCGCAGTACGGCATTCGGATTGAAGAGGTGTGGCCTGCGGCTTTCCCTCTCAACCGAACATATCTCGCCCGGCCGGATGTCGTCACCCTCTACTGCGGCGTACCTCCGTTCAGGTGAAAAGGCCCTCTCGTTACCTGCAACGACACAAGATCTCAATCAGTTCCGGTTTATTTCGAAAGAGTCCGGTGAGGCCGCGACCACCGCCGCGCACGCCACATCGACGACTCCTTCTGCGTCGACCACGCCCGCATTCACCTGCCGGGCAGGCCGTCGGCCCGTCCTCTCTTGCCTTGATCCGACGTTCTGTTCCTCTCTGCTTTCCCACGTCTCTCCCCCGTACACGGCCGAAGTTCCTGCATCGCTCCAAATCGGCCCCGTCACCCCGGCCGGCGTATCCGGCCCCTGCGAGGCCGCCCGCACGGCGCGCGCGGCCTCCGCCAGGGACGCCCCCGTGGTCATCACGTCGTCGACGAGGACGACCGGCCCCCCGCGGAGCAGCCGGGCACCTCCCGGCGCCACCGCCAGCGCGCCCGCGAGATTGGCCAGTCGCTGCCGGGAGTTGAGCCCCGACTGGTCGGCCACGGCCCGTCGCTGCCGCAGCACACCGACCACCCGGGCCGGAAGCCCCCTCCGCCGCAACGCACCCGCCGCCGCGAGCGCGATCCGCCGCGCCGGATCATGCCCCCGGGCCCGCACGGCCCGCCGCCCGGACGGCACCGGCACGAGCAGCACGGGAACCCTGCCGCCCCGGGGCCACACCACCCCGGCCCCCGCCGAAACCGGGACGCCCCGGAGCCCCGCGTACACGGCTCCCGCCAGCGCCGCCCCGAGCGGCCCGGCGAGCGCCAGGGCACCACGCTCCTTGTGGGCCAGCAGCGTCGCCCGGACCTCGTCCGCGTACCGCGCGGCCGCGTACACCCCCGGCAGCCCGGGCGGCTCCGGCACCGGCCGCACCCGATGCACCGCTCCTGCGCTCAGCACCGCACGGCACCGCGCGCACAGCACCGTACGAGGCACCCCACAGCCCCCGCACTCGCCCGGCAGCACCAGGTCGGTGAGGTCCTGCCACCACCCCCGCATGGCCACCACTGTGCCGACATCGGGCCCGACCCCGCCACCCCTGTGGACAACTGCCTGTGGACAACCAAGCGCCCCGCCACCTGCGCGTCCCCCACACGAGCGACACGCTCAGGCATCACAAGCGGACCCCCGGCCCGAGCGCCATCAGGAGCCACCCACAGACCGGGGACGAGCGGCGCCCGCAGGAGTCACAAGCAGCCCCGGACACGCCGACGGCCGCCCCCGACGAGACCCACCCCGTCAGGAGCGGCCGCCCACATCCCGGTCACACCTGTCACCGGAGCGACCACGCCTCACCCCGGATAGACCGGCGCCGTCCCCTCCGTCACCTTCTGCCACTGCTCGCCCGAGGGCAGGCGGACGATGCCGTCCACCGAGTACGCCACCAGCGGCAGCTGGTCGTCCTCGGCGGCGGTGACCTCCTTGACCCCGGTCAGGGCCGCGGGTGCCGGCACGTCCGGCGTGGAGCCGTCGACCTGGACGTATCGCATCTGTTCCACCCCGCCGTGCTCGCGCCCGACCACGACGAGCCGGCTGTCCCCGGCCCACGACATGGTGGTGACCTCCTCCAGCTCCGGCGTCGCGGAGCGCAGTTCGACCACGCTGACGGCCGGCTTCGCACCCGGCCTCTCGTCCCGCTCGATCAGCCCCACGAGCAGGGTCTTCTTGCCGCCCTTCTCCACGACCAGCGCGATCCGCACCCCGTCGGCGGCCACCCGCACGGACTGGATCCGTCCGCCCAGGTGCGGCATGCGCACCTCCACCGGGTCGCCCTTGCCCTCCTGGAAGAGGACCAGCCGGGGATGGTCGGGGTCGCGGTCGGCCACCCACAAGCCGTCGTCCGCGTCCCAGCTGGGTGTCGTCAGCCGGTCCTTCTCGGCACGGCCCTGGCTGCGCAGCACCGGATCGCCCAGTGAACCGCCCGAGACCAGCGATCCCACGTACAGCGACTTGCCGTCGAGGCTGACCCCGGCCGCGGTGTGTTCGTCGCGCGAGACCGCCGCCGACCGCAGCGCAGTCTCGCCCTCGCCGAGCGCTCCGGGCGCCGGGTCCGGCTTGGTGCCGCTGTTGCCCGCGGGAATCCGTACGAGCCGGTGCTCGCCGTCCACGAAGTACAGGTAGTCGGGGTGCCGCGCCGAACTCCTGGTCGCAGCCGTGTCGGCCCCGCCCTGCGTGAGCGAGCACAGCTCCGACCCGCCGGCCCGCAGCCCCACCTCGTCCACGGCCGGGCTGAGATTGCGCAACGTGAACAGGATCTGGGCGGCCATCTCCCTGCAGCGGTTCGCTCCGATGCCCGCGGCCTTGTCGTTGAGCGGGACCGTCAGCCTGTTCCGGTCGTCCGGCGTCAGCGCCCCGGCGTCCTTCGCCAGCGCCGTACCGGTCGGGAAGCTCGACCTGACCACCGGCCCGAGCCACCGCGTGGGCCCCTTGAGCAGGGAGCTCACCATCTGCGTCATGGGCTCCACGCGCCGGCGCACGTAGACGGGGTCGGCGACCGCCGTGGGCTGTGCGTTCGACCCGGTCGCGGTGGTGTTCGAAGCGAAGTAGTACTTGCTGACGGACATGTAGTTGCGCTGGAAGTCCGACTCCCCCATGACGACGCCCTGCGGCAACGCGTCGATCCGCCACTGCCGCTTGGCGTCCTGCGTCAGGTGCACGCTCCTGCCGTACGCCCCGGTGGCCGGCGCGTACGCCTGCTGCGCGTCGACGGTGGCGACCTTGGTGCCGGTCAGCATGTACGAGATCTCGCCGGTGGCCTCCCCGCCGCCCCCCGCCTCGGGCTTGGCACCCGGCCCGTCGGTCAGCACCGTGGCGGACACCTCGGGCCGCCATGTCTTCGCCGCCTGGCCGGTCAGGTACTGACGTGCGGTCTTGTACTGCGGATCGTCGCTGGTGAGCGCCTCCAGGAAGCCCTGCACGATCTCCGAGGGCGGCGCGTCCTCCCCCGGCGGCACGGCGAACACCCGCACCTGCGTCTCCTGGCGCGGGGTGGACTCCACGCCCCGCAGATCCCCGCTGTCCGGCATCGAGGCACACCCCGCCAGCACCAGGACGCCACCGGCGGCGTACGCCATCACGCGCGCGGGCCTGTGCCGGCCGCGCCCCTCGCGGTCAGCGCCCACGAGATGCCTCCCCTTGCCTGTCCACGTCCCCCGGCTCGGCCTCCCGGCCACCAGGGCCCGCGGAGCCGTTGTCCTCGTCCCGCGGCCCGTTCGGCGCCGGGCCCGGTCCGGTCCGGCCGCGGGCACCCTCGTCGCGCCCGGTCCCCTCCCGGCCGCTCGGGCTCTCTCCGGGGCCCGACGGCTCCGCCTCCGCGGCTTCGTCCTGCGGTCGCGTGCCCGAGGCGGGCCTGGGCACCACGCGCGAACCATTGCCGGGCAGCGCCGTCGGGTCCGCCGTCGGGGCGACACGCGGGGGTATCGGGTCCCGCTTCGCCCCCTGCGGCACCGGTCCGCTCACCGGCTGCGCCGGTACGGTCGCCCGCTTCTCGCCGTCCCCGCCGCGCGGCAGTCCGGCGTCGTCGAGACCCCGGTTCCGCCGGGAGTCCTTGGGCTCCAGCGGTATCGGGGAGCCCCGCAGCGGCTCGTCGGCCGTCCTCGGCAGCGTCAGCCGGAACTGCGAGCCGCCGCCCGGCTCGCCCCACGCCTGCAGCCAGCCGCCGTGCAGCCGCGCGTCCTCCAGGGCGATGGACAGCCCCAGACCCGTACCACCCGTGGTGCGTGCGCGTGCCGGGTCGGCCCGCCAGAAGCGACTGAACACCCGGGTCGCCTCACCGGGCTTGAGCCCGACCCCGTAGTCCCGCACCGCGACGGCGACCGCACCGCCCGCCGCGGCGAGCTTGACGACGACGTCCTTGCCCTCGCCGTGCTCGACGGCGTTGACGACGAGGTTGCGCAGCACCCGCTCCACGCGCCGGGCATCGGCCTCGGCGACGACGGGCTGCTGGTCACCGCGGACGCGGATCCTGGTGCCCTTGCGCTCCGCGAGCGGCTCGGCCCCGCTGACCACCCGCCGGACGACGTCCCTGAGGTCTATCGGCTCCGCCTCCAGCGCCGCGGCGCCCGCGTCGAACCGGCTGATCTCCAGCAAGTCCGCGAGCAGCGACTCGAACCGGTCCAACTGGTCGGCGAGCAGCTCCGCCGACCGCGCGGTGATCGGGTCGAAGTCCTCCCGCGCCTCGTGGATGACGTCCGCGGCCATCCGTACGGTCGTCAGCGGCGTACGCAGCTCGTGCGACACGTCCGACACGAACCGGCGCTGCATCCGCGACAGGTCCTCCATCTGGCTGATCTTCAACTGGAGGTTCTGCGCCATCTTGTTGAAGGCCTCACCGAGCCTTGCGATGTCGTCCTCGCCGGTGACCTTCATACGTTCCTGGAGCCGCCCGGCCGACAGCCGCTCGGCGATGCCGGCCGCCATCCGCACCGGCGTGACGACCTGCCGCACGACGAGCCACGCGATGGCCCCGAGCAGGACGACGACGAACAGCCCGGCCGTCGCCAGCGTGCCCTTGACCAGGCTCAGTGACTTCTCCTCCTGGGTCAGCGGGAAGAGGTAGTACAGCTGGTAAGGATCGCCGTTGGGGTCGTTGACCTGCTTGCCGATGACCAGGCCCGGCTGGGAGTCCTGGGTCTCGTTGTTGTAGATGATGCGCGTGTAGCTCTGCGCGGCCGTCGTACTGCTGCCGATCCGCTCCCGCAGGTCGGCGGGCACGCTCTTGCTCCAGTTCACCTCGCCCGAGGCACGCGGTCCGCGCCCGCCGGTGCCGTCCGCGTCGGAGGCAGGGAGCGTCACCACGTCGAAGGCACCCTGGCCGCCGCTGGACAGGGACGAGACGAGGTCGCTCATCCACTGGATGACGTTCTGCGCGGGCCGGCCGTCCGCCGTGGCGACATCGTCGCCCGTGCCGCTCGCCGCCTCGTCGGCCCGCTGCTTGGCCACCGCGAACCCGCCCGTGGCCTGGCTCTGGGACGCCTTCACCTTGGCGTCCAGCAGGCCGTTGCGCACCTGCCCGATCACGACGAAGCCCAGCAGCAGCACCACGCCCAGCGACATCAGCAGGGTCGTGACGACGACCTTGAGCTGGATGTTGCGCCGCCACAACCGCATGACGGGCAGCAGCGGCCGGCGCACCCACCGCATGAACAGGCGGATGACCGGGCTGCCCTGCATTCCGCCCTGGAGCAGCAGCCCGCTCTCCAGGAACCGCCCCCAGCGGGAGCCGGACCTCTTCCGCCCGACAGGCCGCTCCGGGCGGGCCCCGGACCGGCCGGGCGCCGAAGCGGCACTGTCGCCGGACATGTCAGCTCGGCCCTGCCTTGTACCCGACGCCACGGACGGTCACCACGATCTCCGGCTTCTCCGGGTCCTTCTCGACCTTGGAGCGCAGCCGCTGCACATGGACGTTGACCAGCCGCGTGTCCGCCGCGTGCCGGTAGCCCCAGACCTGCTCGAGCAGCACCTCGCGCGTGAACACCTGCCACGGCTTGCGCGCGAGCGCGACCAGCAGGTCGAACTCCAGCGGCGTCAGCGCGATCGACTGCCCCTCCCGCTTCACGGAGTGCCCCGCCACGTCGATGACCAGGTCACCGATGGCGAGCTGCTCCGGAGCGGGCTCCTCCGACCTCCTGAGCCGCGCCCGGATCCGGGCCACCAGCTCCTTCGGCTTGAACGGCTTCACGATGTAGTCGTCGGCGCCCGATTCCAGGCCCACGACCACGTCGACGGTGTCGCTCTTCGCCGTCAGCATCACGATCGGCACACCCGACTCCGCCCGGATCAGACGGCACACCTCAATGCCGTCCCGGCCGGGCAGCATCAGATCGAGCAGCACCAGATCGGGCTTGGCCTCACGGAACGCGGCCAGCGCCTTGTCACCGTCGGCCACGAACGACGGCTCGAAACCCTCACCACGCAGCACAATGCCGAGCATCTCGGCCAGTGCGGTGTCGTCGTCGACGACAAGGACTCGTCCCTTCATAAACGACATCATCCCATTCTCATAACAGTGGCGAAGGCAGTGGTGAGGTAGGTCACCGGCCAGTGACCATAGTCGCAGCAAGCGCTACTGTCTGCCCTCGCCCGCCCGCCGATGATCCAGACCCAGGCGCCGCCCGCCCGGTTCCCATGGGCCCGGACGCGGGGGAGAAGGGTGCCGGAGCCCTTTCCGCCCCGCGCACCCTCCGTGACCCCTCATCGCTCGATTCAGCCCGCCGTCACCCCGCGGGAGCGCGCACACACCTCCGCGAGTGCCTCAGCCGTCACAGGCGAAACGGCACCCTCCTCCGTGACGATCGCCGTCACCAGCTCCGCCGGGGTCACGTCGAACGCCGGGTTGTACGCCTGCGTCCCCAGCGGCGCCACCGGAATCCCCCCGCCCGCCTCCGCACCCACCACCGGCACCTGCGGCGCCGTCACCTCGGTCACCTCATGCCCGGGACGCTGCTCCACCTCGACGGACGCCCCGTCCGCCGTGTCCAGATCAACCGTCGTCACCGGCGCCACCACGATGAACGGCACATGGTGGTACCGCGCCAGCACCGCCAGCGGATAACTCCCGACCTTGTTCGCCACCGAACCGTCCGCCGTGATGCGGTCCGCCCCGATCAGCACCGCGTCCACCTCCCCGGCCGCGAACAGCGACCCCGCCGCGTTGTCGGTGAGCAGCGTGTACGCCATCCCGCTGCGAGCCGCCTCGTACGCCGTGAGGCGAGCGCCCTGCAGCAGCGGCCGCGTCTCGTCCACCCACAGCCGCCGCAGCCGCCCCGTCCGGTGCGCCGCGAGCGCCACCGCGAACGCCGTCCCCTCCCCGCCCGACACCAGCGAACCGGTGTTGCAGTGGGTGAGGATCCGGTGCCCGCCACCGGGCAGCAGCTCGTCCAGCAGCGCCAGCCCGTGCTCGGCCATCCGGCCACTGGCCTCGGCGTCCTCCCGGTGCAGCTGCCGCGCCGCGGCCAGCGCCGCCGCGGCCGCCTGCCGGACGTCACCGCCCTTGGCGAGCGCCGCCTCGTGCGCCGACTGCGCCCGGCGCACCCCCACGGCCAGGTTCACCGCGGTCGGCCGGGCACCCGCCAGCGCGGCCGCCGCCTCGTCCACGTCGAAGCCCCGTACGGCGGCGAGCGCGACACCGTACGCCCCCGCGATACCGAGCAGCGGCGCCCCGCGCACCGCCAGCGAGCGGATCGCCTCCACGAGCGCGGACGCATCCGTACAGACCAGTTCGACCTCCTCGGCCGGCAGCCTCGTCTGGTCCAGCAGGACCAGAACAGGGCCTTCCGGTGGCTCTTCCCAGCGGATCGCCGGGATCTCGGTCGGCCGCTTGTCATCGCCGCTGTGCGCGTACTGATCAGCCATGCCGTCAGTCTGCCCCCTATCGAGCGGACAATTGAAGGTACGCAGCCCATACCGCGGCCGGTCACTCCAAGACCACCCCATGGCACGATGGCTGCCAAGCTGCCACCGCGACCGCGGACGGGCACCGTGAAGGAGCGACGATGAACGACACTCCGGGCTGGGCCTCGCCCGGATCCGCCCCGTCCGACGGCCAGAAGCCGGACCAGTCCGGCCCCGCCGAGCCCACCGACCGCCCCGGCCCCGCACAGCCCGCGGACCAGCCGGCCCAGGCCCCGCAAAGCCCAGACCCGCAGTGGTCCAAGGAACAACCCCCTCCGGCCCAGTGGTCCGCCCCCAGCGGTTCGACCGCCCCCGGCCAGGCTCCCCCGCCCCCGCCGCCCGGCCCGGGCTGGGGCAACCAGCCCCCCGGCGGCCACGGACCCGGCGGCCCCGGCGGATACGGACCCGGAGGCCGACCCGGATACGGCGCCCCCGGAGGCCACGGCGGCTGGGGAAGCGGCTGGGGCGGCCCCCCGCCCGCAGCCAAGCCCGGCGTCATCCCGCTCCGCCCGCTCGGAGTCGGCGAGATCCTCGACGGCGCCGTCTCCACCATGCGCACCTACTGGCGCACGGTCCTGGGCATCTCGCTCACCGTCGCCGTCCTCACCGAGGTCATCGTCGTCCTGTTCCAGGGCCTGGTCCTGGACGACACCAGCACCGACGCCCTCAACGACCCCAGCGCCAGCCTCAGCGAGCTGAGCCGCGCCATGGGCGACGCCCTGCTCAACTCCACCGTCGTCTTCGTGATCTCCCTGGTCGGCACCGTCATCGCGACCGCCCTGCTCACCACCGTCACCAGCCGCGCCGTACTCGGCAAGTCGGTGACCATCGGCGAGGCCTGGCGGGACGCCCGCCCTCAGGTCCTCAAACTGTTCGGTCTGATCTGCCTGTTGCTCCTCATCACCGCCGGCATCGTCACCGTGGGCACCCTGCCCGGCATCCTCGTCGGCGTCGCCGTGAACGGCGGAGCAGGCGTCGGCCTCACCGTCCTGGGCGTCATCGGCGCCGGCATCGTCGCCCTCTGGCTGATGATCCGCTTCTCCCTCGCCTCTCCCGCCCTCATGCTGGAGAAGCAGGGCATCAAGAAGGCCCTGAGCCGCTCCGCGAAGCTCGTCCAGGGCACCTGGTGGCGGATCTTCGGCATCCAGTTGCTCGCCACGCTCATCGCGAACGTCGTCGCGTCGATCATCGTCATCCCCTTCACCCTCCTCGCCGCGGCCCTCAGCGGCGACGGCCTCACCGGCTGGCTCAACACCGGTGTCGGCAGCCTGGGCTGGACGTTCCTCATCGTCAGCGGCATCGGCTCGGTGATCGGCTCCATGATCACGTTCCCGATCACAGCGGGCGTCACCGTGCTCCTCTACATCGACCAGCGCATCCGCCGCGAGGCCCTCGACCTCGAACTGGCCCGTGCCGCCGGTGTCCAGGGCTACGGCTCCACCGCCCCCGGCGCCACCCCGGGGAGCTGATGCGGTGAGCCGGGCGGGGGAACTTCTCACCACGGCGCTGCCACGCGCCGGCATACGGACACTGCTGAGCGCCGGCGACACCTCGCTGCTGTCACCGGCCCGCTCCGCGGACGAGCCGCCCCTCACCATTCCGCGCGACCCCGCGCGCGAGGCGGCCCGGCGCGAGCTGTCCAAGCGGATGTACCACGAGAACGACCCCAGCCTCTTCCAGCGCGCCCTCGACGCCTTCTGGGAGTGGCTCGGCAAACTTCTCAACGCCGCCTCGGACGCCACCCCCGGCGGCACACTCGGCCTGCTCGTCATCGTCCTGGCCGTCGTCGCGGTCCTGGCCGCCCTGTGGTGGCGCCTGGGCACCCCGCGCCGCCGGCCCACCTCGTCCGCAGCCCTGTTCGACGACCGCCCCCGCAGCGCCGCCGACCACCGCGCCGCCGCCGAGGCACACGCCGCCCAGGGCCACTGGAGCCAGGCCGTCCAGGAACGCATGCGAGCCCTCGTCCGCGCCCTCGAGGAACGCGCCCTCCTCGACGTCCGCCCCGGCCGCACCGCCGACGAGGCCGCAGCCGAAGCCGGCCGGGCCCTGCCCGCCCACACCGACCGACTGCGCACCGCCGCCCGCGACTTCGACGACGTCACATACGGCGGCCGCTCGGCGACCGAGCAGTCGTACCAGCGCATCGCCGAACTCGACCGCGACCTGGAACGCACCAAGCCCCAGCTCACGACGAGCAGCGCCACCACGGCCCCCCACACCCGCCAGGGAGCCGCCGAATGACCACCGAGGCCACCCTCACATCCACCTCGGCCTCGCCCACCGCCCGCCAGGTGTGGACCCGCGCGCGCGGCATCGCCCTCGCCCTCGTGGTGCTCCTCGCGGGAGCGATCGCCATCGCCGTCATCCGCTCCGACGCCCGCCACGGCGAACTCGACCCGCGCTCCGCCGATCCCTACGGCAGCCGCGCCGTCGCCGAACTCCTCGCCGACCGGGGCGTGGACACCCGCGTGGTCACCACCCTCGACGAAGCAGCCGCCGCGGCCGGCCCGGACACCACCCTTCTGGTCGCCGTCCCCGACCTGCTGACCCCCAGTCAACAGACCCGGCTGCACAACGCGTTCGCCGAATCGCACGGCCGCACGGTCCTGGTCGCCTCCGGCAGCGCCTCCATCGAACGGCTCGCCCCCGGTGTCACCGCCGACCCCGCCACCAGCCTCGACTCGACGCTCGCCCCCGACTGCGCCCTGCCCGCCGCCCGGCGCGCCGGCACCGCCGACACGGGCGGCGTCCGCTACTCCACCACCCACCTCGGCGCCGACGCGTGCTACCCCAGCGAACGCCTGGCCACCCTGCTCCGCCTCCCGGACAAGCGCGGGGACGGCGACACCATCGCCCTCGGCGCGCCCGACATCCTCCTCAACGACCACCTCGACGAGCACGGCAACGCCTCGCTCGCCCTCCAACTCCTCGGCTCCCGCCCCCATCTGGTCTGGTACCTCCCCTCGCTCTCCGACACGTCGGCCACCGGCCCCGACGACGAACGCAGCTTCTTCGACCTGCTCCCCCCGGGCTGGCTCTGGGGCACCCTGCAGCTCTTCATCGCCGCAGCCCTCGCCGCCCTCTGGCGGGCACGCCGACTCGGCCCCCTCGTGCCCGAAAGACTCCCCGTCGCGATCCGCGCCTCCGAAACCGCCGAAGGCCGCGCCCGCCTTTACCGCAAGACCGACGCCCGCGACCGCGCGGCCGACGCTCTTCGCTCCACCACCCGCACCCGCCTCGCCCCCCTCACCGGCGTCCCCGTCACCCAGGCGCACACGCCCGAGGCCCTGCTCCCCGCCCTGTCCGCCCACCTCCACGGCAACGGCCAGGACCTGCACGCCCTCCTCTTCGGACCACCGCCCAGCGACGACGCAGCACTCATCGCACTCGCCGACCGACTCGACGCCCTCGAAAGAGAGGTACGCCGTCCATGATGGACCCGACCACTGACAACGCCGGGAACACCGGGGACCCGGGCACCGCCCGAGACGCCCTGGAGGCCCTGCGCGCCGAGATCGCCAAGGCCGTGGTCGGCCAGGACCCCGCCGTCACCGGCCTCGTCGTCGCCCTGCTCTGCCGCGGCCACGTCCTCCTCGAAGGCGTCCCCGGCGTCGCCAAGACCCTCCTGGTCCGCGCCCTCGCCTCCGCCCTCGAACTCGACACCAAGCGCGTCCAGTTCACCCCCGACCTGATGCCCAGCGACGTCACCGGATCCCTGGTCTACGACACCCGCAGCGCCGAGTTCTCCTTCCAGCCCGGCCCGGTCTTCACCAACCTCCTCCTCGCCGACGAGATCAACCGCACGCCCCCCAAGACCCAGTCGTCCCTCCTGGAAGCCATGGAGGAGCGCCAGGTCACCGTCGACGGCACCCCCCGCCCCCTCCCCGACCCGTTCCTGGTCGCCGCGACCCAGAACCCGGTCGAGTACGAGGGCACCTACCCCCTCCCGGAAGCCCAGCTGGACCGCTTCCTCCTCAAACTGACCATCCCCCTCCCCTCCCGCCAGGACGAGATCGACGTCCTCACCCGCCACGCCGAGGGCTTCAACCCACGCGACCTCCACGCCGCCGGCGTACGCCCCGTAGCGGGCCCCGCCGACCTGGAAGCGGCCCGGGCCGCGGTCGCCAAGACGACCATCTCCCCCGAGATCACCGCCTACGTCGTCGACATCTGCCGCGCCACCCGCGAGTCGCCGTCCCTCACCCTCGGCGTCTCCCCGCGGGGTGCCACGGCCCTCCTGGCCACCGCCCGCGCCTGGGCCTGGCTGACCGGCCGCGACTACGTCATCCCCGACGACGTGAAGGCACTCGCCCTCCCCACCCTCCGGCACCGCGTACAACTGCGGCCGGAGGCCGAGATGGAGGGCGTGACGGCCGACTCCGTCATCAACGCGATCCTCGCCCACGTCCCCGTCCCCCGCTGATGGCACTCACCGGACGCGCCGCCCTCCTCGCGGCCCTGGGCTCCCTCCCCGTCGGCATCTGGGAGCCCGGCTGGACGGGCATCCTGGCGGTCAACGCTCCCCTGGCCGTGGCCTGTGCCTGCGACTTCGCGCTCGCCGCCCCGGTACGTCAACTGGGCCTGACCCGCTCCGGCGACACCTCCGTACGCCTCGGCGACACGGCGGACGTGACCCTCACCGTCACCAACCCGTCCCGCCGCCCTCTTCGCGCCCGGCTCCGCGACGCCTGGCCCCCCAGCAGCTGGCAGCCGGGCACGGAGACAACGGCCTCCCGCCACCGCCTCACGGTCCCGCCAGGCGAACGCCGCCGCGTGACCACCCGCCTCAGCCCCACCCGCCGAGGCGACCGCCAGGCCGACCGCGTCACCATCCGCTCCTACGGCCCTCTCGGCCTCTTCGCCCGCCAGGGCACCCACAAGGCCCCCTGGACGGTGCGCGTCCTGCCCCCGTTCACCAGCCGCAAGCACCTGCCCTCGAAGCTGGCCCGCCTGCGCGAACTGGACGGCCGCACCAGCGTCCTCACCCGCGGCGAGGGCACGGAGTTCGACAGCTTGCGCGAGTACGTCCCGGGCGACGACACCCGTTCCATCGACTGGCGCGCCACAGCCCGCCAGACCACGGTCGCCGTACGTACCTGGCGCCCCGAGCGCGACCGCCACATCCTGCTGGTCCTGGACACCGGCCGCACCTCGGCCGGGCGCGTGGGCGACGCACCCCGCCTCGACGCCTCCATGGACGCGGCCCTTCTCCTCGCAGCCCTCGCCTCCCGCGCCGGCGACCGCGTGGATCTCCTCGCCTACGACCGGAGAGTCCGCGCCCTCGTCCAGGGCCGCGCCGCGGGCGATGTCCTTCCCGCTCTGGTCAACGCGATGGCCACACTCGAGCCGGAGCTCGTCGAAACGAACGCCCGGGGTCTGACGGCAACCGCCCTGCGCACGTCCGCTCGTCGCTCCCTGATCGTCCTGCTCACGACCTTGGACGCGGCCTCCATCGAAGAGGGCCTGCTTCCGGTCCTCTCTCAGCTCACCCAGCGTCATACGGTCCTGCTGGCCTCGGTAGCGGACCCACACATCAGTGAGATGGCCATGGCCCGCGGAAATGTGGACGCCGTCTACGAGGCAGCCGCAGCCGCCCAGGCCCAGTCGGAACGCCACCGCACCGCAGAGCAACTCCGCCGCCACGGCGTCACGGTTGTCGACGCCACACCGGACGACCTGGCGCCGGCCTTGGCGGACGCGTACTTGGCCTTGAAGGCAGCCGGACGCCTGTAACAAGCAACGGGCCCCCGAAAGGGGGCCCGTAAATGCAGAAAACCCCCGTATCCGAAGATACGGGGGTTTTCCCAAGGATTGTTCGGCGGCGTCCTACTCTCCCACAGGGTCCCCCCTGCAGTACCATCGGCGCTGTAAGGCTTAGCTTCCGGGTTCGGAATGTAACCGGGCGTTT
>NZ_JBEOXI010000007.1:0-67557 GCF_040296465.1 Streptomyces sp. NPDC002130 | reverse complement strand
CTTGGTGATCCGTTTTACACGGTGAGCTGGGGGTGGCCGCAGAGACCAGCGAGAAGCGACTGTTTACTAAAAACACAGGTCCGTGCGAAGCCGTAAGGCGATGTATACGGACTGACGCCTGCCCGGTGCTGGAACGTTAAGGGGACCGGTTAGCTCTGATTCGTCAGGGCGAAGCTGAGAACTTAAGCGCCAGTAAACGGCGGTGGTAACTATAACCATCCTAAGGTAGCGAAATTCCTTGTCGGGTAAGTTCCGACCTGCACGAATGGCGTAACGACTTCTCGACTGTCTCAACCATAGGCCCGGTGAAATTGCACTACGAGTAAAGATGCTCGTTTCGCGCAGCAGGACGGAAAGACCCCGGGACCTTTACTACAGTTTGATATTGGTGTTCGGTTCGGCTTGTGTAGGATAGCTGGGAGACTTTGAACTCTGGACGCCAGTTCAGGGGGAGTCGTCGTTGAAATACCAGTCTGGTCGTGCTGGATGTCTAACCTGGGTCCGTGATCCGGATCAGGGACAGTGTCTGATGGGTAGTTTAACTGGGGCGGTTGCCTCCTAAAGAGTAACGGAGGCGCCCAAAGGTTCCCTCAGCCTGGTTGGCAATCAGGTGTTGAGTGTAAGTGCACAAGGGAGCTTGACTGTGAGACCGACGGGTCGAGCAGGGACGAAAGTCGGGACTAGTGATCCGGCGGTGGCTTGTGGAAGCGCCGTCGCTCAACGGATAAAAGGTACCCCGGGGATAACAGGCTGATCTTCCCCAAGAGTCCATATCGACGGGATGGTTTGGCACCTCGATGTCGGCTCGTCGCATCCTGGGGCTGGAGTCGGTCCCAAGGGTTGGGCTGTTCGCCCATTAAAGCGGTACGCGAGCTGGGTTTAGAACGTCGTGAGACAGTTCGGTCCCTATCCGCTGTGCGCGTAGGAATATTGAGAAGGGCTGTCCCTAGTACGAGAGGACCGGGACGGACGAACCTCTGGTGTGCCAGTTGTTCTGCCAAGGGCATGGCTGGTTGGCTACGTTCGGGAGGGATAACCGCTGAAAGCATCTAAGCGGGAAGCCTGCTTCGAGATGAGTATTCCCACCTCCTTGAGAGGGTAAGGCTCCCAGTAGACGACTGGGTTGATAGGCCGGATATGGAAGCACGGTAACGTGTGGAGTTGACCGGTACTAATAGGCCGAGGGCTTGTCCTCAGTTGCTCGCGTCCACTGTGTTGGTTCTGAAACCACGAACAGCCCCATGCCATGGTCACGGCGTGGTGCGGCTGTTCACAGTTTCATAGTGTTTCGGTGGTTATAGCGTAGGGGAAACGCCCGGTTACATTCCGAACCCGGAAGCTAAGCCTTACAGCGCCGATGGTACTGCAGGGGGGACCCTGTGGGAGAGTAGGACGCCGCCGAACTCCTTTTAGAGCTCTGGCTCTTGGGCATACAGCCCAAGAGCCAGAGCTTTTTTGCGTTGAGGTAGGGTCAGGGGGCATCGTTCGCACGTTTCCCACAGGAGGCCCCCGGGTGGAGGTTCAGGAGACTCGCGTCCAGACGGACCGTGTGCTCACCATCCCGAACATCCTCAGCATGGCCCGCCTCGTCGGCGTACCCGTCTTCCTGTGGCTGATCCTGCTCCCTGAGTTCGGTGGACCCCAGAGTGACGGCTGGGCCCTTCTGGTACTCGCTCTGAGCGGTGTCAGCGACTATCTGGACGGCAAGCTCGCGCGGCGCTGGAACCAGATCAGCAGCCTCGGCCGGCTCCTCGATCCTGCGGCCGATCGGCTCTACATTCTCTCGACCCTGGTCGGCCTCACCTGGCGTGAGATTCTGCCCCTCTGGCTGACCGCCGCACTTCTGGCGCGAGAGCTGGTTCTGCTGGTGATGGTGGGCATCCTCCGCCGGCACGGCTATCCGCCGCCCCAGGTGAACTTCCTGGGTAAGGCCGCCACCTTCAACCTGATGTACGCCTTCCCCCTGCTTCTGCTGAGTGACGGAAGCAGCTGGATCTCGTCACTCGCTGCTATTTTCGGATGGGCGTTCGCCGGGTGGGGTACAACCCTGTACTGGTGGGCAGGAGTCCTCTACGTGGTACAAGTCCGCCGTCTGGTCCGTGCGGACGCCATAGCCGATTGAACTCTCGGATGGTCCTGCTGCCGTAGCGGAGCGATGGCCTGTGCCGGATAAGTGCGGGACAATCCTGGCGGGGGAAGTCGGCTAGACCGTCTCTTCGAGGAGGACGCTTCCGACATGAAGGCCGTCGTGATGGCCGGAGGCGAAGGCACGCGCCTTCGCCCTATGACCTCAAGCATGCCCAAGCCGCTCCTGCCGGTGGCCAACCGGCCGATCATGGAGCATGTTCTTAGGCTGCTCAAAAGGCATGGGCTCAACGAAACAGTCGTGACCGTCCAGTTCCTGGCGTCGCTCGTCAAGAACTACTTCGGTGACGGCGAAGAGCTGGGTATGGAGCTCACCTATGCCAACGAGGAGAAGCCACTCGGTACCGCCGGGAGCGTCAAGAACGCCGAGGAAGCGCTGAAGGACGATGCCTTCCTTGTCATTTCCGGTGACGCTCTGACGGATTTCGACCTCACCGAGCTCATCAATTTCCACAAGGAGAAGGGCGCGCTGGTCACCGTCTGTCTGACGCGTGTGCCCAATCCGCTCGAATTCGGTATCACCATCGTCGACGAGGAAGGCAAGGTGGAGCGCTTCCTCGAGAAGCCCACCTGGGGCCAGGTCTTCTCCGACACGGTGAACACCGGCATCTATGTGATGGAGCCCGAGGTCTTCGACTACGTCGAGCCCGATGTGCCCGTCGACTGGTCCGGTGATGTCTTCCCGCAGCTGATGAAGGAAGGCAAGCCCATCTACGGCTACATCGCCGAGGGCTACTGGGAGGACGTCGGCACGCACGAGAGCTATGTGAAGGCGCAGGCCGATGTCCTCGAGGGCAAGGTCGACGTCGACATCGACGGGTTCGAGATCTCCCCGGGCGTGTGGGTCGCCGAGGGTGCGGAGGTCCATGCCGACGCCGTACTCCGCGGACCTGTTTACATCGGCGATTACGCCAAGGTCGAGGCCGGTTCCGAAATCCGTGAGCACACCGTCGTGGGCTCCAATGTGGTCGTCAAGAGCGGCGCGTTCCTGCACAAGGCCGTCGTCCACGACAACGTCTACGTGGGGCCGCACAGCAATCTGCGTGGCTGCGTGGTCGGCAAGAACACCGACATCATGCGTGCGGCGCGGATCGAGGACGGGGCGGTCATCGGTGATGAGTGCCTGATCGGTGAGGAATCGATCGTCCAGGGCAATGTGCGGGTCTATCCGTTCAAGACCATCGAGGCAGGCGCCTTCGTCAACACCTCGGTGATCTGGGAGTCCCGCGGCCAGGCGCACCTCTTCGGCGCCCGCGGAGTGTCCGGCATCCTGAACGTCGAGATCACGCCGGAACTCGCGGTGCGGCTCGCCGGCGCGTATGCGACGACGTTGAAGAAGGGCTCGACCGTCACCACGGCCCGGGACCACTCGCGTGGTGCCCGTGCGCTGAAGCGGGCAGTGATCTCAGCACTGCAGGCCAGTGCGATCGACGTGCGCGACCTGGAGAACGTGCCGCTGCCCGTGGCCCGGCAGCAGACCGCGCGCGGCAGTGCGGGCGGCATCATGATCCGTACCACCCCCGGGGTCCCGGATTCCGTCGACATCATGTTCTTCGACGGGAACGGTGCGGACCTGTCGCAGGGCAGCCAGCGGAAGCTGGACCGGGTGTTCGCGAGGCAGGAGTACCGTCGGGCGTTCCCCGGTGAGATCGGGGATCTGCACTTCCCGGCCAGCGTCTTCGACTCGTACACCGGGTCGTTGCTTCGGAACGTCGACACCACAGGCATCTCCGAGTCGGGGCTGAAGGTCGTCGTGGACGCGTCCAACGGCAGTGCGGGACTCGTCCTGCCCAGCCTGCTCGGCAAGCTCGGGGTCGATTCGCTGACGATCAACCCCGGCCTCGACGAGTCCAGGCCGACGGAGACCGCCGACATGCGG
Source organism: Streptomyces sp. NPDC002130 (assembly GCF_040296465.1). Lineage (NCBI taxonomy): Bacteria > Bacillati > Actinomycetota > Actinomycetes > Kitasatosporales > Streptomycetaceae > Streptomyces > Streptomyces sp. NPDC002130. The sequence goes on along the minus strand of NZ_JBEOXI010000007.1, from coordinate 63,533 downwards.
CGGTCGGGGATGGTGCGCCTCGGGGAGATCGTGGCGTCCTCGGGAGCCGCGTTCGGTGTGCGGTTCGACCCGGTCGGTGAGCGGCTGTCGCTCGTCGACGAGAAGGGCCGGATCATCGAGGACGACCGGGCGCTGCTCGTCATGCTCGATCTCGTGGCCGCGGAGCGGCGCAGCGGCCGGGTCGCGCTGCCGGTGACCACCACCCGGATCGCCGAGCAGGTGGCGGCGTACCACGGGACGCAGGTCGAGTGGACGACCACCTCTCCCGACGACCTCACACGTGTGGGCGGTGAGGAAGGGACGATCTTCGGCGGTGACGGAAAGGGCGGCTTCATCGTGCCCGAGTTCAGCAGCGTGTACGACGCCACCGCGGCCTTCGTACGGCTCATCGGGCTCGTGGCGCGGACGCAGCTCACGCTCAGCCAGATCGACGCAAGGATCCCGCGGGCGCACGTCCTGAAGCGGGATCTGGCGACCCCGTGGGCCGTCAAGGGGCTCGTGATGCGTCGGGTCGTCGAAGCGGCCGGAGATCGCTTCGTGGACACCACGGACGGTGTGCGTGTGGTGGAGACCGACGGCCGCTGGGTGATGGTGCTGCCCGACCCGGCCGAGGCCGTCACCCACCTGTGGGCCGAGGGGCCGGACGACGCCTCCGCGCAGGCCCTGCTGGACGAATGGTCGGCGGTCGTGGACAGCGCCGGCCGGTAGAACGGGCTGCACGCGTGCGTGCCGGACAAGTGTCCCCAACGGGGCCTGTCCGGCACGCCGGTGGGCCCGTTCGGAGGTAGTGCTCGCGACGTGCGACGATGTGCGGCATGCCGCAGCAACCCCCCATTCGGAGCACACCCACGCGGCCCCGGCGCCCGGATGCGTCCATGTCGTTGCTCACCAACGTCATGGACCACAGCCTCGACGACGGATATGCCGAGGCCGCCGAGCGCAAGAAGGCCGCGGGTGACAGCGGCATGCCGAAGACGCTCAGGGCGAAACTGGGGCTCGCCGCCGGACTGGTGCTCGCGGCCCTTGTCGTGACCGTCGGGGCGGCGCAGGCGCGGGTCGCAGCCCCGGTCGTCGCCAAGGAGCGGGAAGAGCTGGTCGACCGCATCGACCGGGAGACCGAGGCGGCGGACAAGCTGGAGGACACCGTCGACGAGCTTCGCGCGGACGTGGGCGCACGGCAGCGCGAAGCGCTGAAGCACAGCGGCGGCAGTGGGGACTCCGACCTGGCGGGCATCCTGTCGGGTGCGGTCGCGGTGCACGGTCCCGGTGTGAAGCTCGTGGTGAACGACGCCAAGGAAGCCGCCTCCGGTGGCGATGGCAACCCGCGGGAGACCTCCGGCTTCTCCGACACCGGCCGCGTGCGTGACCGGGACATGCAGCGCGTGGTCAACGGGCTGTGGGAGTCGGGTGCCGAGGCCGTCTCCATCAACGGGCAGCGGTTGACGGCGCTGTCCGCGATCAGGGCTGCCGGGGACGCCATACTGGTCGACAACAAGCCGCTGGTGCCGCCGTACACGGTGCTCGCGGTGGGGGACGGGCAGCGGCTGAGCACGCGGTTCCAGAACAGCGCGGACGGGTTGTATCTCAACGCGCTGCAGGAGAGCTACGGCATCAGGACAGGCATCTCCGTGGAGGACGATCTCCGGCTGCCTGCCGCGCCGAGTGTGATCGTACGCACAGCACAGCCGAGCATTGAGAAGAGCGAGAAGGGCACATCGTGATCGCCGTACTGGGCCTCGTCGTGGGAGTCGTGGCCGGCCTGTTGGTCCGGCCTGAGGTTCCGGCGGTGGTCGAGCCTTACCTGCCGATCGCCGTGGTGGCGGCGCTCGACGCCGTCTTCGGCGGGCTGCGGGCCATGCTCGACGGGATCTTCGACGACAAGGTCTTCGTGGTGTCGTTCCTGTCGAACGTCGTCGTGGCCGCGTTGATCGTCTTCCTGGGTGACAAGCTCGGCGTGGGCGCCCAGCTGTCCACCGGTGTGGTGGTCGTCCTCGGCATCCGGATCTTCTCCAACGCCGCGGCGATCCGCCGGCACGTGTTCCGGGCGTGAGGCCGATGAGCGAGCACGACGAGAAGCCTGCCAAGCCCGCCGACGGTCAGGGCGACACGCGCGCCGCCAGCGGCGAGTCCGGGAACCGGCTGCGCAAGGAACTGCCCCAGGAGGTGCCCGGGCCCGCTGCGGCGCCCGCGGCCGGGGAGGCCCCGGCGGAGCCGGAGCCCGAGCAGGCACCGGAACCGCAGCCGGATCCCGAGCCGCGGTTGACCGGGCGGCAGCGGCTGGCACAGGGGGTGTGGCCGCCGCGTGTCACCCGGGCCCAACTCATCGTCGCCGTTCTGCTGTTCGGTCTCGGGTTCGGGCTGGCCGTGCAGGTGGCCTCGAACAGCGACAGCGACAGTGCGCTGCGTGGCGCGCGACAGGAAGATCTTGTCCGCATCCTCGATGAACTGGATGACCGTACTCAACGTCTTGAGGACGAGAAGCAGGGTCTCGAGAAGCAGCGCGACGAGCTGGAGAACAGCTCCGACCAGGCCGAGGAGGCCCGGAAGCAGACGGTCGAGAAGGAGAGGCAACTCGGCATCCTGGCGGGCACGGTGGCCGCGCAGGGGCCCGGCATCACCATGACGATCCAGGACACGAAGGGGACGGTCGAGGCGGACATGCTGCTCGACGCGATCCAGGAGCTGCGCGCGGCGGGTGCCGAGGCGATCCAGGTCAACGGTGTTCGGGTGGTCGCGGGCACGTATCTCACGGACTCGGGCAAGGGCGTGGGCGTCGACGGGAACAAGATCAACGCGCCCTATCGTTTCAAGGTCATCGGCAAGCCGCAGGACCTCGAGCCGGCGCTCAACATCCCCGGAGGCGTGGTGCAGACTCTCGAGAAGGAACAGGCCACCGTCACGATCGAGCGGTCGACCGACATCGTGGTGGACGCCTTGCGAGCAGCGAAGCGGCCTGACTACGCTCGGTCGTCCTCGCAGTGAACCGGGGGCGCATGGGCGGCGTTCGGCGAGGGCATGAGGTTGCGGGGGGTCGGCGCACCGAATGGGCGGTGCGTGGTGGAAACTGTCTGGTGCAGACGGACGTTGTCAGGATGTCCGGGTCGGCCAGAGTGTTCAGTCAGGGTTCGTCCTGCCCCACGGGCGGGTCTGTTTCGGTCAAGGGGAATCGCCCGTGAAGTTGTTTGCGAAGTTGTTCGGCAAGAGCGCGCGAGAGGGCAGCGACAACGCGACCGCTCGTCATCGCGCACAGCCTGACGCGGAGGGCCAGCGGCCGCTGTTCCGGGACCAGGTCGGCGGCCCGGGCGGCGATGTTTCCGGTGGTCAGGGCGCGCAGTCGGTTGACCCTGCACAGTCCGGCGGCATAGGTTTCGGGCAACCGTCAGCCTCAAGTGCGGGTGGAGGGTTTTCCGACCCGTACGCGTCCAACGCCCCCGGTGGGCAGCCGCGGCAGGAGGATCCGATGTCGGCCCTGGTGTGTACGAGGTGCGGTAACCGCAACGCGGAGAACAGCCGTTTCTGCTCCAACTGCGGCGCGCCGCTGCGGGCGGGGGCGACGCCGGAGCGTCCGTCCGAGACGACCTCCACGATCTCCATCTCCGGTCTCGAGGCCTACGACAGCGAGACCACCGGCCAGACGCCGATGCCGACCCTGTCCCCCGAGGCGCAGGCCGCCGTCGACGCGCTGCCGCTCGGTTCCGCGCTCCTGGTCGTACGCCGAGGGCCGAACTCGGGCAGCCGCTTCCTGCTGGACGGTGACCTGACCACGGCCGGCCGGCACCCGCAGAGCGACATCTTCCTGGACGACGTGACGGTCTCCCGGCGGCACGTGGAGTTCCGCCGAGCCCAGGACGGCTCGTTCACGGTGGCCGACGTGGGCAGCCTGAACGGCACGTACGTGAACCGGGAGCGGATCGACCAGGTCGCCCTGAACAACGGCGACGAGGTGCAGATCGGCAAGTACCGGCTGGTCTTCTACGCCAGCCAGCGGGGCTACTGACCGGCTGCGTCGGGCAGACCCAGCCAAGGTCCATCCGTCAGGGAAGGTCCATGCGTCATACACCGAGCGGCGGTGCCGGGCACGGCACCGCCGCCACGGACAGTGGGCTGATGAGCATCGGCGCGGTGCTGAACGCGCTGCGCGGTGAGTTTCCCGAAGTGACCATCTCCAAGATCCGCTTCCTGGAGTCCGAAGGGCTCATCGAGCCGCAGCGGACCCCTTCGGGGTACCGCAAGTTCAGCGCCCATGACGTCGAGCGCCTCGGACACGTCCTGCGGATGCAGCGGGACCACTATCTGCCCCTGAAAGTGATCCGGGAGCATCTGGAGGCCATGGAGCGTGGTGAGGCCGTGCGGCTGCCGGTCGTGGGCCGTCAGCGGGACGGCGAAACCGCGTCCGAGCCGCCCGAGCCGCCTGCGGCGGCCAGGGTGGGGCGGGATGAGCTGCTCACGGCCGTCGGCGTGGACGAGCAGGAGCTCAAGGAGTGGGAGTCCTACGGGCTCCTCACCCCGCTGGAGGAGGGGGCCTACGACGCCGAGGCGGTCACCGTGGCCCTGCTCGTCGTGGAGCTCGGGCGGTTCGGGATCGAGCCGCGGCACCTGCGGGCGATGAAGGCCGCCGCCGACCGGGAGGCCGGGCTCGTGGACCAGGTGGTGGCGCCGCTGAAGCGGCACCGGAACCCGCAGACCAGGGCTCATGCCGAGGCCCGCGCCAAGGAGCTGGCGGGGCTCACGGTGAAGCTGCACGCCGCGCTGGTGCAGACGGCGCTCGGGGTGCGGCTGCCCTGAGGCGGCCGTGCGCTCGGGGGCCGGATCAGGCGCCCGATCCCGGCCCGACTACCCAAACATCCCGGGCACGGCCTAGGGTTGCTGTGTGAACGAGCTCGATGTCGTAGGTGTCCGGGTCGAAATGCCCTCCAACCAACCGATCGTGCTGCTGCGTGAAGTGGGAGGCGACCGTTACCTCCCCATCTGGATCGGACCGGGGGAGGCGACGGCGATCGCCTTCGCCCAGCAGGGCATGGCTCCCGCGCGGCCGCTGACACACGACCTGTTCAAGGACGTGTTGGAAGCCGTCGGCCAGGAGCTCACGGAAGTGCGCATCACGGACCTGCGTGAGGGCGTCTTCTACGCGGAGCTGGTCTTCGCCAGCGGCGTCGAGGTGAGCGCCCGTCCGTCCGACGCCATAGCGCTCGCGCTGCGCACCGGGACGCCGATCTACGGCAGTGACACGGTGCTCGACGACGCGGGTATCGCGATCCCGGACGAGCAGGAGGACGAGGTGGAGAAGTTCCGCGAGTTCCTCGACCAGATTTCCCCGGAGGACTTCGGCAGCAGCAGCCAGTGAGTTCCTCGGGAGCGGCAGCGGCCTGAGAAGCGTGTGGGCGGCCCGGCGGACGATGTGGTCCGTGGCAGGGCCGCCCGCCGTGCGTGACGGGTGAAATGCCCGCATGTGCCGGTGGCGTGTGAGAGCGTCACACGGTCTGTTCCGGGCACATTCGGCTAGCCTTTCCCCGCGACGGGGCACGGGAAACCACTCTCAGGGTGATTATCACTCGGCGTGGCGAGTGTGGCGATCGTTGACGCACCCCTGGTGACTGCCTACCGTCGAGAAGGCAGGTCAAGGACGGAGGTCGGCGTGAGAAGCAGCGGCGACGGTACGGCTGGGGGCGGCCCCGAGCGCAGTCTCAGGGCGAGCGGTCCGTACCCTCCCCCCGGCTCACGGCCCCTCCCGGGCGGTGGATGCCCCCAGCCCGGTGGTGCGGCCGATCACGCTCCGCAGCGACCGACAGCGGTGCCGAGCAGCGGAGGGACGACGTCCATGGCGTCCGAGCAGATCGGCTATCGCGGCCCCACGGCCTGCGCGGCCGCCGGTATCACCTACCGGCAGTTGGACTACTGGGCCCGCACCGGGCTCGTCGAGCCCAGTGTGCGCCCTGCCTATGGGTCAGGGACGCAGCGGCTGTACAGCTTCCGGGACGTGGTCGTCCTGAAGATCGTCAAGCGGTTCCTCGACACCGGGGTGTCGCTGCAGAACATCCGCACCGCCGTCCAGCACCTCAGGGAACGCGGTTTCAGCGACCTCGAGCGCATGACGCTGATGAGCGACGGCGCGACGGTCTACGAGTGCACCTCGCCCGACGAGGTCCATGCCCTGCTCCAGGGCGGCCAGGGGGTCTTCGGGATCGCCGTCGGGGTGGTGTGGCGGGACGTCGAGAGCGCGTTGTCCCAGCTGCACGGCGAGCGGATCGACACGGGCGAGACCCTGGTCGGGCCCAATCCGGCGGACGAGCTGGCACGTCGACGGAACCGGGCCGTCTGAGCCGTCCTGCGGCAGGGGGCGTACGCGGCCGAAGGAGGCGGGACGTTTCCGCGCCGGACTGTAAGCGGTTTCTCCTGGGGCGTCAGGGCAGTCGCGCGAGGCGTTGTCAGTGGCGTAGGGCAGCATCGGGGGTGTGAGAACCTCGCCCACGATCCTGCATCTCGACATGGATGCCTTCTACGCCTCGGTGGAGCAGGCGTCCAAGCCGAGTCTGCGTGGGAAGGCCGTGGTCGTGGGCGGGCTCGGGCCGCGGGGCGTGGTGGCGACCGCGTCGTACGAAGCGCGGGTCTTCGGGGTGCATTCGGCGATGCCCATGGGGCAGGCCCGCCGACTCGCGGCCAACGCCGCGTATCTCGTGCCGCGCTTCCATTTCTACCGGTCGATCAGCGAGCGGGTGATGGAGTTGCTGCGGGCGCTGTCGCCGCTGGTGGAGCCGCTGAGCCTGGACGAGGCGTTCGTGGACCTGGAGGCCGGCGGCGTGGCGTGGGACGAGCGGTCGGCGCGGCTGGCCGGGGGGAAGCTGCGCGCGGACATACGGGCCGCCACGGGGCTCACGGGGTCGGTGGGGCTCGCCGCCTCCAAGATGCTCGCCAAGATCGCCTCGGAGGAGGCCAAGCCCGACGGGCTGGTGGTCATCGAGCCGGGGACCGAGCGGGCGATGCTCGGGCCGAAGCCGGTGCGGATCCTGCCAGGAGTGGGGCCGGCGACGGGTGACCATCTGAGGCGGGCCGGGATCACCACGGTCGAGGAGATCGTCGAGGCGGGCGAGGACGAGCTCGTCCGGCTGCTGGGCAAGGCGCACGGGCACGGCCTGTACGCCATGGCACTGGCACGGGACGACCGGCCCGTGGTGGCGGAACGCGAGGCGAAGTCGGTGTCGGTCGAGGACACCTACGACGTGGACATCCACGACCGCACGCGGGTCGGGCTGGAGGTGCAGCGGCTCGCCGAGCGGTGCGTGCGGCGGCTGCGCGGGGCAGGGCTGTCCGGGCGGACGATCGTGCTGAAGGTGCGACGGTACGACTTCTCGACGCTCACGCGCTCCGAGACGCTGCGCGGGCCCACGGACGATCCCGCGGTGGTCCGCGAGGCCGCGGCCAGACTGCTGGAGTCGGTCGACACGACCGGCGGGGTGCGGCTGCTCGGGGTGGGGGTCAGCGGGCTCGCCGACTACACGCAGGAGGACCTGTTCGCCCAGGCGGCGGGAGAGCGGGCGGTCACGGAAGGCCCGGTCGAGGAGCATTCCGTGGTGCCGGCCGAGGAGCAGCCGCCGCTCGCCGAGCGGCGCTGGCCCGCCGGGCACGATGTGCGGCACGCCGAGTTCGGGCACGGCTGGGTGCAGGGCAGCGGCCTGGGGCGGGTCACCGTACGGTTCGAGACGCCCGACTCGGAGCCCGGGCGGGTACGGACCTTCCGGGTCGACGACCCGGATCTGGAGGCGGCGGATCCGTTGCCGCTGGTGTTACGGGGGCCCGACGGGGGAGACCGGGTGTCCGGGGCGGGGTCTCAAGCCGTTTCGTCGGTGCCCGCCAGCTTGCCGAAGTCGTGGTCCCGGAGCGGGGGCGGGGCGGCGACATCGAGACCGTAGTGGTGGTAGAGCTGCAGTTCCTGCTCGGGCGAGAGGTGGCGGCCCACGCCGAAGTCGGGGGCGTCCTTGATCAGGGCGCGTTCGAAGGGGACGTGGAGCGCGCCCTCGATCAGTTCGCTGGGCTCCAGGGGGACGAAGGCGTCCCTGCTGAACAGGCCGGTCCGTATGGCCGCCCACTCCGGCTCGCCGGTGGCGTCGTCGAGGTAGACCTCGTCGATGGTGCCGATCCTGGTCCCGTTGCGGTCGAACGCCTTGCGGCCGATCAGGTTGCGCGGATCGATGTCGGTTCGCACGGGCCCTCCACATGGTCGCACCTCATCCGTAAACACTACAAAAAGGCACAAGCGGGGATGCGGCCACTCGAAGGTTCGTGCGTTGACCTCGCTGGTACGCTGGCAGCGGCTGTTGACCCCGTGCGGGAGAGTCCTCCAGACACCATCGGAGGCGCCGAAGGAGCAAATCCTCCCCGGAATCTCTCAGGCACACGTACCGCACGGACGAGGTCACTCTGGAAAGCAGGGCGGGTGTCGACGGCTTCCGCTCTCACCGACGGTGAAAGCCGGAGGCCTTCGGGCGATCCGGTGAAGCTCTCAGGTTGAGATGACAGAGGGGGAGGCCGTCCGGGTACCCGTGCCGTGGTGCCCCTCGCAGGTCGTGTCGACCAGGAGGCCTCCGTAATGACCGCCCACCGCATTCCGCTCTCCGAGCTCGAAGAGGCAGTCCCCTTCGAGCAGCGCCACATCGGCCCCGACCACGAGGCCTGCGCCAAGATGCTCGCGCACGTCGGTTACGGCTCGCTGGACGAGCTGACCGCCGCCGCGGTCCCGGCCGTGATCAAGAGTGCCGAGGCACTGGACCTGCCGGGCGCCCGCAGCGAGGCCGAGGTGATCGCCGAGCTGCGCTCCCTCGCCGACCGCAACCAGGTCCTCGGCTCCATGATCGGCCTCGGGTACTACGGCACGTTCACGCCGCCGGTCATCATGCGCAACGTCATGGAGAACCCGTCCTGGTACACGGCCTACACGCCGTACCAGCCGGAGATCTCCCAGGGCCGCCTCGAGGCGCTGCTCAACTTCCAGACCATGGTCGCCGACCTGACCGGACTGCCGACCTCGGGCGCCTCCCTGCTCGACGAGGGCACCGCGGCCGCCGAGGCCGTGGCGCTGTCGCGGCGGCTGGGCAAGAACAAGAAGGGCCTGTTCCTGGTCGACGCGGACACGCTGCCGCAGACCATCGCCGTGATCCAGACGCGGGCCGAGCCGACCGGAGTCGAGGTCGTCGTCGCCGACCTCAGCGAGGGCATCCCCGCCGAGATCGCCGAGCGCGAGATCAACGGCGTGCTGATCCAGTACCCGGGCGCCTCCGGTGCCGTGCGGGACATCAAGCCGGTCATCGACCGGGCGCACGATCTCGGCGCGCTCGTCACGGTCGCCGCCGATCTGCTCGCGTTGACGCTGCTGAAGTCGCCCGGTGAGCTCGGGGCGGACATCGCCGTCGGGACGACGCAGCGCTTCGGCGTGCCCATGGGCTTCGGCGGACCGCACGCCGGCTACATGGCGGTCCAGGACAAGATGGCGCGCAGCCTGCCCGGGCGGCTCGTCGGCGTGTCCGTGGACGCCGACGGCAACAAGGCCTACCGGCTGGCGCTGCAGACGCGTGAGCAGCACATCCGCCGCGAGAAGGCGACCAGCAACATCTGCACCGCACAGGTGCTGCTCGCCGTCATGGCCGGCATGTACGCCGTCTACCACGGCCCGGACGGCCTGAAGGGCATCGCGCGGCGCACCCACCGGTACGCCACCGTTCTCGCCGCCGGGCTCGCGAACGGTGGGGTCGAGGTCGTGCACGGGGCCTACTTCGACACCCTGACCGTGCGCGTCCGGGGCCGGGCCGCCGACGTCGTGGCCGCCGCCCGTGACAACGGGGTCAACCTGCGTCTCGTCGACGCCGACCACGTCTCCATCGCCTGTGACGAGACCACGACGCGGGCCCAGCTGCGTGCCGTATGGGCCGCCTTCGGGGTCGAGGGCGTCGTGGAGGCGCTGGACGCGGCCACCGAGGACGGGCTGCCGGGCGCGCTGCTGCGCACCGACGACTACCTGACGCACCCCGTCTTCCACCAGCACCGCTCCGAGACCGCCATGCTGCGCTACCTGCGCAAGCTGGCCGACCGCGACTACGCGCTCGACCGGGGCATGATCCCGCTGGGCTCCTGCACGATGAAGCTCAACGCGACCACCGAGATGGAGCCGGTCACCTGGCCCGAGTTCGGGCAGCTGCACCCCTTCGCGCCCGCCGAGCAGGCTGGTGGCTACCTCTCCCTCATCCACGAGCTGGAGGACCGGCTCGCCGAGGTCACCGGCTACGACAAGGTGTCCCTCCAGCCGAACGCCGGGTCGCAGGGTGAGCTGGCCGGGCTGCTCGCCGTCCGCGGATACCACCGGGCCAACGGGGACGAGCAGCGCACCGTCTGCCTGATCCCGTCGTCTGCGCACGGCACCAACGCCGCCAGTGCGGTGATGGCCGGCATGAAGGTCGTCGTCGTGAAGACCGCCGAGGACGGCGAGATCGACGTCGAGGACCTGCGGGCGAAGATCGAGCAGTACCGCGACGAGCTGGCCGTGCTGATGATCACGTATCCGTCCACCCACGGCGTGTTCGAGGAGCACGTCGCCGACATCTGCGCCCAGGTGCACGAGGCCGGCGGGCAGGTCTACGTCGACGGGGCCAACCTCAACGCGCTCGTCGGGCTCGCCAAGCCGGGGCACTTCGGCGGGGACGTCTCGCACCTGAACCTGCACAAGACCTTCTGCATCCCGCACGGCGGCGGCGGCCCGGGTGTCGGCCCGGTGGCGGTGCGCGAGCACCTCGCGCCCTACCTGCCCAACCACCCGCTGCAGCCCGAGGCGGGCCCGCAGACGGGCGTCGGGCCCATCTCCGCCGCGCCGTGGGGCTCCGCCGGCATCCTGCCCATCTCGTGGGCGTACGTCCGGCTCATGGGCGGCGAGGGGCTGAAGCGGGCCACGCAGGTGGCCGTGCTCAGCGCCAACTACATCGCCAAGCGCCTGGAGCCGCACTACCCGGTGCTCTACACCGGCCCCGGCGGGCTCGTCGCGCACGAGTGCATCATCGACCTGCGGCCCCTGACCAAGGCGACCGGCGTGAGCGTCGACGATGTCGCCAAGCGGCTGATCGACTACGGCTTCCACGCGCCGACCATGTCGTTCCCGGTGGCCGGCACACTGATGATCGAGCCGACCGAGTCGGAGGACCTGGCCGAACTGGACCGGTTCTGCGAGGCGATGATCGCCATCCGAGCGGAGATCGAGAAGGTCGGCTCCGGCGAGTGGCCCGCCGACGACAACCCGCTGCGCGGCGCCCCGCACACCGCCAGTGCGCTCGCCGGGGCGTGGGAGCACGCCTACAGCCGCGAGGAGGCCGTCTTCCCGGCCGGGGTGTCGACCGCCGACAAGTACTGGCCGCCGGTGCGCCGCATCGACCAGGCCTTCGGCGACCGGAACCTGGTGTGCTCCTGCCCGCCGCTGGACGCGTACGAGGACTGATCCGCCGACCGGTCACAGGGAGGGGCTCCGCGGTGCGGGGCCTCTCTCGCCGTTCACCGCCGCGTCATGCGGTGGCCAATGACACCTCGGTCGCCTTGATCAGAGCGACGACCGGGATCCCGGGCGACAGGGCCAGCTCCTCCGCGGCGTCCCTGGTGATCGCGGAGGTCAGTTCGCCGCCCTCGACCGTGAGACGGACCGACACCATCGCCTCGCCGGCGACGAGGTCCGTGACCGTGCCGGGGAGCTGGTTGCGGATCGACAGGCCCTCGATGGGCGCGGTGGCCAAGGAGACCTCCGTGGACTTCAGCAGGGCGCGCACGGCGGTGCCCGGGGCGAGCCGGAGGTCTTCCGCTGCCTCGCGGGTGATCGCCGCGGTGAGGTCCTGGCCACCGGTGAGGCGGACCCTGACCGTCGCCATGGCCTCGCCGGGGGTGATGTCGGTGACGGTGCCGGGGAGCTGGTTGCGGATGCTCAGGCTCATGGGTGCACGGTAGCCGCGGTGAGCGGATCGGGACGGTATGTGCGTGTGTGCGTGCCTTCCCCGGCCCCGACTCAGACGCGGTCGATATGGACGTTCGTCGACTTCACGCGGGCCGTCGCCTCCATGCCGACCTCCAGGCCCAGTTCCTCCACCGCCTCGCGGGTGAGCAGGGAGACGAGCCGATGCGGGCCGGCCTGGATCTCGACCTGGGCGGCGACGTCGCCGAGTTTGATCGCGGTGACGATGCCGGGGAAGGCGTTGCGGGCCGAGGTGTACGGGGTGTCCTCCTCGGCGGTGCCGGAGCGGGCGAGTTCGACCGAGAAGGCGGCCAGGGCCCGCCCGTCGATGAGCCGTCGCCCGGTCTCGTCGCGATGGGTCGTGATGCGGCCCGCGTCGGCCCAGCGGCGGGCGGTGTCCGGGCTGACGCCGAGCAGCCGTGCTGCCTGGCCGATCGTGTAGGACTGCATGCCGGTCACGATAGGCGCGGGGGAAGGCGGCGGGGGACGGGGGGTTGACCCTCGGGTATGACGCGATATAGCGTGAGTCCGTCGGATGGTCGGCGGGTGTCGTGCTCGGGGGATCGGGGTGGAGTGATGGCGGCGGAGATCGTGCGGACCGGTGGATCGCCCGAGGTGCGGGCGTCGTACGCGGATCGGGATCGGACCGTGGACGTGCTGCGTCTCGCCGCGGGCGACGGCCGGCTCACGCTGGAGGAGCTCGACGAGCGGCTGGAGGTCGCGCTGTCGGCCCGTACTGTCGGCGAGCTCGCCGTGCTGACGGCGGATCTGCCCGCGGCGGCCGGTGCGAGGCAGGTCGAGGCCGAGGAGGTCGCCAGGATCCGGCAGGAGGGGGCCTCGACCCGGCGGGCTGACGGCTGGGTGGTGCCCCGGCGGCTGGAGATCCGTTCGGCGTGGGGCGAGGTGACGCTCGACTTCACCGACGCGTTGATCACACACGACACCCTGGACATCGTCCTGGACCTGCACGCCGGTGCGCTGAAGCTGATCACCCGGCCGGGTGTCGTGGTCGACACCGGCGGCCTGGTGATGAACTACTCCGCGATCAAGGAGCGTCGGCCGGCCGAGGCCCCGGTCCTGCTGCGGATACGGGTCATCGGCGAGATCCACTACGGGCAGCTCGTGGTGCGCCCGCGCAGGGGCTTCGGCAGGAGGGGCGCCACGGCCTGACTCACCCCACGTGCACCCTCGGCCGTCGCTTCCGGTCCGGCTCCGCCTCGCGCAGAACCTCGCGGGTCACCGGGGCGACCTCGCCCTGGCCGAACAGGAAGAAGCGCAGGAAGTTGGCGAAGGGCCCGCCCTCGGTCCACTCGAAGTAGATGTGCGGGGTCCGGCCGGTCGCGTCGCGGACGTGCAGCAGCAGCGCGGCCAGGGCGTTGGGGATGGAGGACGACTCCAGGGTCAGGACGCGGTAGCGGCCGTGCAGCACCTCGCCGCGTACGGTCAGCCCCGCCTCGAATTCCGACGGGTCGGTCACCGTCACCTCGACGAAGACGAAGTCCTCCTGGCCGTGCACGTCGTTGTCCTGCCGGATCTGCTCGATCTTGTCGCGGTACTCGGCGATGTCGCGCCGGTCGGGCTCGTTGGCGATGAACCGCATCCGGCGGCTGGCCATGTCCCGGACGAAGCGCTCCGCCATGTCGTCCAGCGTCACGCTGGTCACGCGCAGCTCGAACGCCCGGGCCAGGCGTGACAGCAGGGAGACCAGGATGATGCCGGCGATGAAGCAGGCGCCGATCTTCACACCGTCCGGGCGCTCGATGACGTTGAGCACGGTCGTGTAGAGGAACACCGCGGAGATCACCGCGAAGGCGATCGTCCAGTTCCGCTGGCGGGCCTTGCGGGCGGCGATGGTCACCGCGATCGCCGCCGAGCTGATCAGAACCAGCACACCGGTGGCGTAGGCGCCGCCCTGGGCGTTGACGTCCGCGTCGAAGATCCAGGTGACCAGGAAGGCGATCAGGGTGAAGACGATGACCATGGGCCGTACCGCACGGGCCCAGTGCGGGGCCATGCCGTAGCGGGGGAGGTAGCGCGGCATCAGGTTGAGCAGGCCGGCCATGGCGGACGCGCCGGCGAACCAGAGGATGGCGATCGTCGAGACGTCGTAGACGGTGCCGAAGGTGTTGCCGAGGTAGTCGTGCGCCAGGTAGGCGAGCGCACGGCCGTTGGCCTGGCCACCCGCCTCGAACTCCTTCTCGGGGATGAGAAGGGTGGTGATGAAGCTGGTGGTGATCAGGAAGACGCTCATGATCAGGGCGGCCGTGGTGAGCAGCTTCTTCGTGTCGCGGATGCGCCCGGCCGGCCGTGCCTCCGTGTCGTCCGCATCGCCCTTGACGTGCGGCATCACCGCGACGCCCGTCTCGAACCCGGAGAGGCCGAGGGCCAGTTTCGGGAAGACGAGCAGAGCGACGCCGATCATGGCGAAGACGTTGCTGTGCTGGGCGGTGAGGGCGCTCGACCAGTCGGTGACCACATGACCGGCCGTGATGACGTGGTAGAGGCCGACGACCACCACGACCGCGTTCAGCGCGAGATAGGCACCGACGAGGGCGACCGCGACACCGATGGCCTCCAGGAAGCCCTTGAGGAACACCGCGCCCAGCAGGGCCACCAGGATCAGGGTGATCAGCAGCTGCTTGTCGTGCAGTACACCCGTCAGATGCGGGTTCTCCACGAGGTGGGTGGAGGCGTCGGCGGCCGACAGGGTGATGGTGATGAGGAAGTCGGTGGCGGCGAAGCCCAGGAGGGTCAGGACGAACAGCTTGCCCTGCCAGAAGGAGAGCAGCCGCTCCAGCATCGCGATCGAGCCTTCGCCGTGGGGGCTCTCCTCGGCCACGCGGCGGTAGACGGGTAGGGCGCCCGCCAGCGTGACGACGACCAGGACGATGGTCGCGATCGGCGACAGCAGTCCTGCGGCGAGGGCCGCGATGCCCGGTTGGTATCCGAGGGTCGAGAAGTAGTCGACGCCGGTCAGGCACATCACCCGCCACCAGCGCTGACCCCGGTGCGGAGGCTCCGGTTCGGCATGCGGCCCGGTGTGGCCACCGCCCTTGCCCATGTCCGACAGGCCCTCCAGCATCCAGGCGCGCAGACGGCTGGGTGGGGAAGGCTCCGGACGGCTCGGTGCCGGGTGCTCGGTGGTGGCCATCGACGTGCTCCCGATCGTGCGGCTCAGCGTGGTTCCGGCCGTCACTGGACGGCCCGATCAGCGTAAGCGGAGCGTGACGCCATGGCCCATGAACGAAGGGGCTGAGCGCGTCAAGCTTCCGTTAAGACTGACGACCGGGGCGACAGCGGCTGCGAAAACACGAGCTGAGGGCGCGTCGGACGGTGTTGCCCGCGAAGTGGGCGATGCTCCCTCTCCGGCTCGCGGGTGGACACCCTGTGTGATCACGACGGAGTCGAGTTCGTAAGGTTCGTCCGGGGATTCGAATGTTTCGCCTCCTCTTCAGGTCCTGGTGTTGCCGAGAGATTCACCTTGTACAAGGGGTTGCCACCGTTTACCCGCTGTCTCTAGGGTGCGGCAGCAGCGAAGCTTTCTGGTTCTTAGTCGAAACTTTCGAGACTTTCGAGGAGCGCATGATGGGCGACCCGGCACTGTCCCGCCGCGGCTTCCTGGCGGCCTCCACCGCCGCCGGTGTGGGGATGACGGCACTGACCGCATGCGGCGGGGACTCGGACGGGGCGTCGTCCGGGACGACCACGATCGAATGGTGGAACATCTCCACCACCGAGCCGTCCAAGACCGTCTGGGCCGCTCTCGCGCGGAAGTTCGAGGCGCAGAACCCCAAGGTGAAGATAAAGATCGTCCAGCTGGAGAACGACGCCTACAAGTCGAAGATGACGGCCCTGACCGCCTCCGGGAAGCTGCCCGACATCTTCCACACCTGGGGCGGCGGCGTGCTGAAGCAGCAGGTCGACGCGGGGTTGGTGGAGAACCTCACGGACCGGACCAAGCCGTGGGGCGACGCCCTTCTGCCGGTCGCCCGGGAGCCGTACCTGTTCGACGACCAGGCCTACGGGATCCCGTTCGACATCGGCATGATCGGCTTCTGGTACAACAAGGCGCTCTTCGAGAAGGCCGGCATCGCCGAGCCGCCGACCACCTGGAACGGCTTCCTCGACGCCGTACGCAAGCTGAAGGCCGCCAAGGTCACCCCCCTGGCCCTGGCCGGCAAGGAGAAGTGGCCCGGCATGTACTACTGGGCCTACCTCGCCATGCGGGCCGCCGGGGCCGAGGCGCTGCAGAAGGCCTACGACGACAAGGACTTCACCGGCACCCCCTTCGTCGAGGCGGGCGAGCACCTGAAGGAACTCGTCGCCCTCCAGCCGTTCCAGAAGGGCTTCCTCGGCGCCGCCTACTCGTCGCCCACCGGCCAGGCCGCCGCCGTCGGCAACGGCAAGGCGGCCATGGAGCTCATGGGCCAGTGGGCGCCCACGGTGCAGGCCGACGCGGGCAAGGGTCTCGGCAAGGACCTGGGCTTCTTCCCGTTCCCCGCGGTCGAGGGCGGCAAGGGCGCCATCACCGAGGTGTTCGGCGGAGGCGGCGGGCACGCGCTGCGCAGGGGCGCCCCGCAGGAGGCCGTCGACTTCCTCAAGTTCTTCGCGTCCGAGGCCACCGACCTGGAACTGGTCAAGAAGACCGGTGTCCTGCCCGTGGTCCCGGCGGCCGAGAGCGCCATCGCCGACCCCAACATCAAGGCCGTACAAGCCCAGTTGAAGGCCGCCACCGGATTCCAGCTCTACCTCGACCAGGCCTACGCCCCCGCCGTCGGCCAGGAGGTCAACGACAGCGTGGCCGCGCTCATCGCGGGCTCCAAGTCGCCCGGGCAGGTCGCGCAGTCGATCACGAAGACCGCGAAGGAAGAGCAGTAGCCGGCGATGACCTCGACGTTCCTGCCGGACAAACGGACCGGCCCCGACGCCGGTTCCCCGCCCCCGGCCGCGGCCCGGCCCACGGGGCGGACCCGGCGACGCGCGCTGCACTGGCTCACCGCGGCCGGTTTCCAACTCCCGGCCCTGGTGCTGTTCATGGGGCTCGTGCTGCTGCCGATGCTGTTCGCCCTGTACGCCGCGTTCTTCCGCTGGGGCGGTTTCGGCATGCCCTCCGACTACGTCGGCGGCGAGAACTTCACGCGGCTCTTCCAGGACGACGTCTTCCTCGGCGACCTGTGGCGCTGCCTGGTCCTGGTGGTGCTGTCGCTCGCCCTCCAGCTGCCGTTCGCGCTCGCCATGGCCGTCCTGCTCAACCAGCGGATGCGCGGCCGGGCGGTCTACCGGATGCTGTTCTTCGCCCCGTACGTCCTGTCGGAGGCCATCACCGGAATCCTCTTCGGCATGATCTTCGCCCCGGACGACGGCTTCGCCGACCAGGTCCTCGGCAAGATCGGCCTCGACGGGCTGGGTGGGGAGTGGTTCGCGGATCCGTCCACCGTCATGGCGACCGTCTTCCTGGTCATGACCTGGAAGTACTTCGGCTTCCACATGATGCTGTACCTGGCCGGGCTCCAGGCCGTCCCGAGGGAACTCACCGAGGCGGCGCTCATCGACGGGGCCGGCGCCTGGCAGCGATTCCGCAACGTCACCCTGCCGCTGCTCGCGCCCACCCTGCGCATCAGCGTGTTCCTCGCGGTCATCGGGTCGATCCAGCTCTTCGACCTGGTGTGGGTGACCACCGCGGGCGGCCCCGACCACCACTCCGAAACCATGGCCGTGACCATGTTCCAGTACGGCTTCAAGCGCTACCAGGTCGGCTACGCCAGCGCGATCAGCGTGGTCATGTTCGGCATCAGCCTCGTCTTCGCCCTCGCCTACCAGCGGTTCGTCCTCCGGCGGGACCTGGAAGGGGCCACCACGACCATGCGGGGTGACGGAAAGTGACAACCAGTCAGAAGACCCGTGCGCGCGGGAAGGCCTGGAGCCTGCACCTCGTCCTGGTCGTCGTCGGGGCCGTCATGGCCGTCCCCCTGCTCTACGCGGCGCTCTCCGGCTTCAAGTCCACCGACGAGCTCTCCCGCAACCCGGTCGGACTGCCCGAGTCGTGGGTCACCTCCAACTACACCCAGATCCTCGGCTCGGGAGACTTCTGGCGGCTGATCGGCAACAGCACGCTGATCGCGATCGGCACGACAGTCCTGCTCGTCGCGGTCTCCGCCCTGTCGGCCTTCTCCTTCGCGCGATTCGCCTTCCGGGGCCGGGAGGCGCTGTTCACGCTCTTCACGATGGGTCTGATGTTCCCGTTCGCGGTGGCGGCCCTGCCGCTGTTCCTGCTGCTGCGCTCGCTGGACCTGCTGGACAACCCGCTCGGCGTGATTCTCCCGCAGGCCGCCTTCGGACTGCCGATGACGATCATCATCCTGCGGGGCTTCTTCCGGCAGATCCCCGGCGAGCTGGAGGAGGCCGCCACGCTCGACGGGTGCAGCTCGTTCGGCTTCTTCTGGCGGGTGCTGCTGCCCATGGCGCGGCCCGCGCTCGGCACGGTCTCCGTGCTGGCCGTCGTCACCAGCTGGAACAACTTCTTCCTGCCGCTGCTGGTCTTCACCGACGCGCAGTGGTGGACGCTGCCGATCGGGGTCCAGCAGTTCCAAGGGCAGTACTCCGCGGAGTACGCCAAGGTCTTCGCCTACCTGGTGCTGGCCATGGTCCCCGCCCTCGCCTTCTACTCCGTCGCCGAGCGTCAGCTCGTCGGCGGCCTCACCGCCGGCGCCACCAAGGGCTGACGCGCGCCGCGAACGTACGGCTCTACCCACCCACCCGTTGTGAGGAGTCGCACCATGCGCACCACCCGTCTCAGACTCGTCGGCGCCGTCGCCGCGCTCCTGGTCGCCGCCGGCATCGGTGCCGGCACGCCCGCCCAGGCGGGTCACCAGCAGCCCACCCTCGCCGACCTCGCGCAGCGGCACGGCCGCTACTTCGGCAGCGCCACCGACAACCCCGAGCTCGTGGACGGGCCCTACACGGCCCTGCTCGGCAGCGAGTTCGACCAGATCACGCCCGGCAACGGCATGAAGTGGTACGCGACCGAGCCCCAGCAGGGCGTGTTCGACTTCTCCCAGGGCGACGAGATCGTGAACCTCGCCCGGGCCAACCGGCAGAAGGTGCGCGGCCACACCCTGGTCTGGCACAGCCAGCTGCCCGAATGGCTCACGAGCAGGGAGTGGACGGCCCCCGAGCTGAGGGCCGTACTGAAGAAGCACATCCAGACGGAAGTGCGGCACTACCGGGGCAAGGTCTTCGCCTGGGACGTCGTCAACGAGGCGTTCAACGAGGACGGTACGTACCGGGAGTCGGTCTTCTACAAGACGCTCGGCCCCGGCTACATCGCCGACGCGCTGCGCTGGGCGCACCAGGCCGATCCGCGGGTCAAGCTGTACCTCAACGACTACAACATCGAGGCGACCGGCCCGAAGAGCGACGCCTACTACCGGCTGGCCAAGGAGCTCAAGGCCGCGGGTGTCCCGCTGCACGGCATCGGCCTCCAGGCCCATCTGGCCCTGCAGTACGGCTATCCGGCCACCCTGGAGGACAACCTCCGCCGCTTCTCCCGGCTCGGCCTCGACACCGCGCTCACCGAGGTCGACATACGGATGCAGCTGCCCGCGACCGAGGAGAAGCTGGCCCAGCAGGCCGAGTGGTACGCCGACCTGACCGAGGCGTGCCTGGCGGTCCGTCGCTGCGTGGGCATCACCCTGTGGGACTACACCGACAAGTACTCGTGGATCCCCGCGTTCTTCCCGGGCGAGGGCGCGGCCCTGCCGTGGGACGAGGAACTGCGGCGCAAGCCCGCGTACTTCGCCCTGCGTGAGGCGCTCGGGGGGAGGTAGCGGGGGCCGGGCGGCGCCCCACCGGACAGGGGGTGGTGGGGCGCCGTTCCTCGTACCGGCGGGTCAGGCCGAAGGCGCCGGGCTCTCCCGTACCACCAGGTCGGTTCCCAGCTCCACCGCGGTGAGTCCGGCTGCTCGTCACGGGTCAGACGGAGCAGCGTGCGCACGGCCAGTTTGCCCATGTCGGCCAGGGGCTGGCGTATTCGCGGGAAGGCGTACGGGCCGGGAACGCGACGTTGTGGGGTGTGACGTTCAGTGACGGCCGAAGGACATGCGTCGGGGCCGGTGCGCAGGGGGTCCTGCGGCCGGCCCCTCGTGTCGGGCGGCGGGCCTCAGCCCGCCGACGGCCTCAGGCGGCCGTCATCACCTGGCCGGCCAGCGGACGGTGCGGGGCGATGGCCCGGCCGTCCGGCAGGAGTTCGCCGGTGTCCTCGAAGAGCACCACGCCGTTGCACAGCAGGCTCCATCCCTGCTCCGGGTGGTGCGCCACGAGGCGGGCGGATTCCCGGTCGGCGGATTCTGCTGAGGGGCACTGGGTCTGGTGCTGGCACATGGGTGGGATCTTTCGCTGTGTCGAGACGGACGACGGGATTGACGTGTCCGAGTGGGCTGTCGTGTCTGTTCCGCGGCTAGAAGTGTCGTTCATGGCCGCCCCCCGTTGTGATAAGTCGTCGGAACCCAGTGTTGCCCCACGGGCGTCAATCCGCAGGGATTTCGCGGCACCTCTTCTCACAGGTTCAGGACGCGTCACCCGCGCGGACGGTTCATCCCAACTGGGCTGTCCCTTTGGGTGGTTCGCAGTGGCCGGATAGGGCTAGTCCGCTCGCGCCGACACCCGTCCCGGCTCGGACGAGCTATTCATCGCTCTTACGAGCGATCGTGTGAGCGATAAAGCGATCGTGCGAGCGGTCGGGGGCCGTCGACAGTAAAGGAACGACCCCGCCGCCGGAATTCGGCGACGGGGTGCGGGAGTCGTGTGGTGCTTCAGGCGGGTGATCCGAGAAGTCTGGTGGGAGTCACTCGATGGGTCAGCACCGGGAGGAGTTCGGAGACGCGATGCGGGCGGTGGGCCGCGATGCCGGGCGGCGCCGGCGCCAGCGGGACGAGCAGGTCGGTGGCGGCGGGGTGACCGGCGGCACCGTCCGCGGAGCAGTCCTCGTGCAGCCAGAGCGTCAGCATGTACAGGCCGGGCACCGACAGCAGACGGGGCTGGTACGGCTGCGGCATCGTCTCGGCCTGGCGCAGGGCGCGCTCGGTGGAGGTGATGTACGGGCCCTCGAAGAAGTGGGAGAAGGCCCAGCCGTCGGCCGTCAGCATGGTCTCCGCCGCGGCCACGGCGCGGTCGCCGCAGCGGATCAGGAAGCGCCACCCGGCCAGCCGGGTCGCGGAGGCGCCCTCGGCCGTGACGTGGTCGAGGACGTGCACCGGCAGGGGCAGCTCGGGTGTGGCGGGTCCCTGGGTGCCGAGCAGGGAGGGAGTTCGGGCTTCGCGGACCGCGGTGGGGGAGGAGAGGGCGGTGAGGACGGAGCGGAGTGCGGGCGCGGGAGCCGGAGGGACATGCAGCGGCATGGTGGGTCGCCTCTCATTCAAAGGCACGGTGGCACGAGGGCGGGGGCGGACGGCGCTGTCTGCTCACGGGGGTCAGAGCGGCAGGGGCCGGGGTCATGAGAACGAGAGGGGGGTGGGGTCCGCGTCGCCTCGACGGCAGGACCCATCGACCGTGGGCGCCAACCTTCTGCCTTGTTCGCGGAGTTTATACGACACGGGTTCAGACTGTGTTTCGTCTAGCCGTTTCCGGTGAGTAGAACAAGGGTACATTCGGTCGGCGATACGCGAGAATTATCCCGATTCCATGCGGGGGTGCACAACGGTGACCTCGGTGAATGTCCGCGAACCGGTCGGCCCATTCTCGTCGGCGTTTTTCACGAGTCCCCGAGGCCCGAAACCTGTCCTGTGCGTCATGCCGAGTGAATGTGCCACCGGTCACACCCGACCAGCGTAGCGGTCGCCGGGTCCGCCCGGGACGTTATCGATCGCTTTCGCTGGGCATCCTCCACCTGACCGGGACCCCGGCGGCCCTGGATCCTGGCCCGCAACACCGAGGAAGGACGTTCGATGGGGGAGAAGGTCGCGGCAGGCCGGTTCGACCTGGCCGATCGCCAGCGCTATCGCGACAAGCTGCGTCAGTGCCTGACGGGCTTGGAGCGACTCCTGGCGGAGAAGCGGTTCGATCGCCCCAGGAACCTCATGGGGCTGGAGATCGAATTGAATCTCGCGGGCGCCGACGGCATGCCGAAAATGTTGAACGGGCAAGTCTTGGAACGCATCGCGAGTCGCGATTTCCAAACAGAACTCGCCATGTTCAATCTGGAAGTGAACATTCCTCCACACCGTCTGGGGGGCCGGGTATTCGACCGCCTCGCGGAGGAACTCCGTACGTCGCTGGCATATGCCGACCGGAAAGCCGGCGAGGTCGACGCGGGGATCGTGATGATCGGTATTCTGCCGACTCTCGACCGTGACGACCTGGTGTCCTCGAACCTCTCCGACGTCGACCGGTACACCCTCCTCAACGACCAGATCGTGGCCGCCCGCGGCGAGGAGTTCACCCTCGACATCGACGGCGTGGAGCACCTGAGCTGCACCTCGAAGTCCATCGCGCCGGAAGCCGCCTGCACCTCCGTGCAGCTGCATCTCCAGGTCACCCCGGCCCGCTTCGCCGACGTGTGGAACGCGGCCCAGGCGGTCGCCGCCGCGCAGATCGCCGTCGGCGCCAACTCGCCCTTCCTCTTCGGCCGGGAGCTGTGGCGCGAGTCGCGGCCCCCGCTGTTCCAGCAGTCCACCGACACCCGCCCGCCCGAGCTCCAGGCCCAGGGCGTCCGGCCGCGCACGTGGTTCGGGGAGCGCTGGGTCACCTCGGCGTACGACCTCTTCGAGGAGAACCTGCGCTACTACCCGGCCCTGCTGCCGATCTGCGACGACGAGGACCCGCTGAAGGTGCTCGACCAGGGCGGCACGCCGTCGCTCGCGGAACTCGTGCTGCACAACGGCACGATCTACCGCTGGAACCGCCCGGTGTACGGCATCGCCGACGGTGTCCCGCACCTGCGCGTGGAGAACCGCGTCCTGCCGGCCGGGCCCACGGTCATCGACGTCGTCGCCAACGCGGCCTTCTTCTACGGGGTCGTCCGGGCCCTCGCCGAGGAGTCCCGGCCGGTCTGGACGCGGCTGCCGTTCGAGGCGGCCGCCGCCAACTTCGACGCCGCGTGCAAGGACGGCATCGACGCCCGCTTCACCTGGCCCCGGCGCGGCCGCTACAGCGGCACCACCCAGGTCGACGCGGTGAGCCTGATCCGCGACGAACTGCTGCCGCTCGCCGAGGCCGGCCTGGACGCCTGGGGTGTCGAGCCGGCCGACCGCGATCTGTACCTGGGCGTGATCGAGGAACGGTGCCGGCGTCGGGTGAACGGGGCGAGCTGGCAGGCGGCCACCTTCCACAAGGCGTTGGACGCGGGCCTCTCCCGGGAGGACGCGCTGGCCGCCACGACCCTGCGGTACCGCGAGCTGATGCACAAGGGCGAGCCGGTGCACAGCTGGCCGGTGGGGCTGCCGGAGCCGGTGTCGCTGGGCTGAAGCGGGCACCGGGTCGGAGGCCGCGAGGCGGTGCATAGCTGGCCGGTGGGGCTGCCGGAGCCGGTGTCGCTGGGCTGAAGCGGACACCGGGTCGGAGGCCGTGAGCCGGTGCACAGCTTGCCGGTGGGGCTGCCGGAGCCGGTGTCGCTGGGCTGAAGCGGGCACCGGGTCGGAGGCCGCGAGGCGGTGCTGCTGGGGCGGCGCCGCAAGCCGGGGGCTCACGTCGCGAGGCGGGAATTGCCTGGGTGGTGACGCAAGCCGGGGGCGGCGCCGCAAGCCCCGGGGTGGTGACGCAAGCCCGGGCCGACGCCGCGAGCCGGTGTCTTCGGGTGGACGCCGCGCGCCCCGCCACTGGGTGGACGCCGCGAGCCCCGCGTCACCGGGCCGATGCCGCCGCAGGTGTGGCACATCGCTGCAGCCATACTGATCCGACAGGTCGGTGAAGTGGAGGCGGGTGTGCAGGCGGAGGCGAGCCCGGTGGGCGATTCCATTCCCCAGCAGGGGCTCTCACGGCGGATGCTCCGCGACGAGACGCTGCTGGTCCTCGCGCTGTCGCTGGGCGCGAGCGGACTCTCGGCGCTGATCAGCTTCATCGGGTCGGTCACCAAGCCGGGCGGCCTCAAGGACCAGGCGGCCACGATGAACGCCTCTGCCGCGCCCGGCCGGCCCTGGCTCGACCTCGCCTGGCAGCTCTTCGGGATCACCACGGCGCTCGTGCCCGTCGCGCTCGTCGCGCACTTCCTGCTCCGCGAGGGAGCGAGCCTGCGCACGATCGGCTTCGACCGCACCCGCCCGTGGCCCGACCTCGGCCGCGGGGCGGCGATCGCGGCGGTCATCGGCAGCACCGGCATCGCCTTCTACCTGGCGGCCCGCGGCCTCGGCTTCAACCTCACCGTGGTGCCCGAAGCGCTGCCGGCGGTGTGGTGGAAGTACCCGGTGCTGATCCTCTCGGCGATCCAGAACGCCGTTCTGGAGGAAGTGATCGTGGTCGGCTACCTGCTGCGCCGCATGGGCCGGCTGGGCTGGACGCCGACGGCCGCGCTGGCCGGCAGCGCCGTTCTGCGCGGGTCGTACCACCTCTACCAGGGCATCGGCGGCTTCATCGGGAACATGGTGATGGGCGTCGTCTTCGTGTACCTCTACCGCCGCTGGGGGCGGGTCGGCCCGCTCGTGGTGGCCCACTCCCTGCTCGACATCGGGGCGTTCGTCGGGTACGCGCTGCTGGCGGGCAAGGTGGGCTGGCTGCCGACGGCGTGAAGCCGTGAGTAAGGGGCGTACGACACCGTCGTACGCCCCTTCGCTCGTCTCAGGCCAGCAGCTCGCCCTCGATGACGGTGACCGCCGTGCCCGTCAGCAGGGTGCGGTCGCCGCGCAGCTCGGTACGGACCCGGCCCGAGCGGGGCGAGGCCTGGAGACCGGTGAGGCGGGGGCGGCCCAGGCGCTCGGACCAGAACGGGGCGAGCGCCGTGTGGGCGCTGCCGGTCACCGGGTCCTCGTCGATGCCCACGTTCGGGAAGAAGCAGCGCGAGACGAAGTCGTAGCCTCCGGCGGGGTCCTCGGCGCAGGCCGTGGCGATGACACCGCGCTCGGAGTGGGCGGCGAGGGCCGTCAGGTCCGGGGCCAGGGTGTGCACCGTCTTCTCGTCGGCGACCTCGACGAGCAGATCGCCGACGTTCGGACCGGTGTCGAGGACCGTGAGCACCTCCGTGCCCAGCGCCTCGGCGAGACCCCCGGGCGGGTCGGTCCGGGTGAGCGGGGCCGTCGGGAAGTCCAGGGTGACGGAGCCGTCCGCTGCGGGTGTGGCGACGAGGACGCCGCTGCGGGTGGCGAACCGCACCGGCCCCACGTGGGCGCCGGTCGTGTGCAGGACGTGGGCGGTGGCGAGGGTGGCGTGGCCGCACATCGCGACCTCGGTGGCCGGAGTGAACCAGCGCAGCGCCCAGTCCGCCTCGGAGCCCTCGGGGAGCGGGTGGGCGAAGGCCGTCTCGGCGTGGTTGACCTCCAGGGCGACGTTCTGCAGCCAGGTGTCGTCCGGGAAGGCGTCCGCGCCGGGCAGGAGCAGGACCCCGGCCGGGTTGCCGGAGAAGGGGTGATCGGTGAAGGCGTCGACGATTCGGATCCGCATGCCCCGACGCTAGGGCGCCCACGAAGCAGCAGACCAAGGCCAATTCGCACCCGCTGGCCCGATTCCACCGGCGGGGAACCTCGGTGAGGGCCTTGTCGGGCGAGCGATACCGATATATCGTTGAAGCATCGCGACAGATCAACGATGGAATGGAGAGTGGTTGCGATGCGTACCCACGGATTCGAGCGTGGACATGGACACGGCGGCCCGCAGCACGGTCGGGGCGGCTTCGAAGGGCTGCGTGCGGCCTTCGGTCCCTTCGGGCCGGGTGGCCCGGGCGGCCCCGGCTGGGGCGGGCCCGGTGGGCCGGGCTTCGGTCCGGGCCCCTGGGGCGGTCGAGGGCGCGGAGGGCCCAGGGGAAGGGCGCGGCGCGGTGACGTACGCGCCTCGATCCTGGCCCTGCTGAAGGACCGGCCGATGCACGGCTACGAGATGATCCAGGAGATCGCCGAGCGCAGCGGCGGGGCGTGGAAGCCCAGCCCCGGCTCGGTGTACCCCACCCTTCAGTTGCTGGAGGACGAGGGGCTGATCGCCAGTGCCTCCGAGGGCGGCAAGAAGCTGTTCTCGCTCACCGAGGCGGGCCGCGAGGCCGCCGAGGAGGGGCCCGAGGCGCCCTGGGAGGAAGCTTCCCGCGGGGTCGACTGGGAGGCTCTCGGTGAGATCCGCCAGGCCGGCTTCGGTCTGATGGAGGCCTTCGGCCAGGTCTGGAAGACCGGTAGCAAGGAGCAGCGGGAGAAGGCCCTCGGTGTCATCAACGAGGCCCGTAAGAAGCTGTATCTCATCCTCGCCGACGAGGACGGAACCACGTAGGGCGAGAGGCGCCCCCGGAGTGGTCCGGGGGCGCTTCGGCGTGCCGGGGTGTCAGGCCACCAGCCCGTCCAGCTTGCGCAGTGACTCGTGCAGGGCGGCCGTCGCCGAATCCTTGAGCTTGCCCGCCATCAGGGACACCGTCGCGCCCGTGAACTCGCCGTCGATGCGGACCGTCGTGGCGTCGCCGTCGGGTGTGAGGGTGTAGCGCGTCGCGACGGTCACCGCCATCGGGCCCTTGCCGCGGATGGCGAGCACCCGCGCCGGTTCCAGCTCCTCCACGGTCCACGCCACCTCGGCCGGGAAGTTCATCAGCCGCATGTTCTCCTGGAACGTCGCGCCCACTTCGAGGGGCTCCGGACCGCCCGCCGGGAAGCTCGTGTGGGTCGCGTTCCACTCGCCGTACGCGGACCAGTCGGTGAGCTTCGCCCACACCGTGCCGGCCGGCGCCCCGATGCGGGCCTCCGCGCTGACTTCGGCCATGCGACCACCTCTTCGTATCGGGCTGGGTGTCGCGGACCGTAGCCGCGACAGTCGCAATGTTCAATACTGACGAACTGTCAGGCCGGTTGAGGTCTCCACCCGAAGCTGCCTGATCTCCTCCGCAAGGAGGAGATTCCGGTCGGCGGAGTCCACTTCCCGTGGGACGCGAACATGCTTCCCACCGAGGATGACGCGGGCCCGCGAGACTGGTGGGCTAGGGGATGTGCAACCCCTTACCCCCCGGCAGTCGGCCCATGAGCACGGCATTCAGCGCGTGGACAACGATGCCAGGCTCAGTGACGAGCTGGCGTCGGTGGTCGGTGGTGCCCGGCGCCGGGCCGTCCGGGACGGGGACCGGCAGATCGACACCGCCCATCTGCTCCACTCGCTGCTGGAGTCCGACCCCGAGGCGCGTGCCGCCTTCGTCGAGGGGCCGCAGATCGCGCGCCTGCTCGGCTATCTCGTCCAGCGCAGCATCGGGTACGGCTTGCGCTGGCAGAGCGGAGTGGAGGACTCCGGCGCCGTCCCCGTGGTGACGGAGACGGCTGGTTTCTCGCCGCTGGCCGCCGCCTGCATGGAGTACGCCTGCGAGCGGGCCGCCGAGCGCGGCGGACCGGCTCGTGGCACCGACCTGCTCGCGGCGATCGTCCTCGACCCGCAGGCGCGTGCGGTCGAGGTGCTCGGACGGGCCGGCATCGACCCGCGCGAGGTGCTCACCCGGCTCGACGGCCGGGTCGGCATGGCAGAGGAGTGCGGCGAAGCCGCCCACTGAGCGGCGCGGCGTGGGGCCGGTCGTCCCGTCCAGGCTGTGAGACAGGTGTCATAAGGGGTGACGCTCCTGTCGGGGCCTGTCATCATGTGCCGGTGCGTACCACTGACAGCAGCGTGAGCGGGCGCGGCAGGGGCATGGGGCTCGGACTTGCCCTCCTGTCCGCGGTGGCCTTCGGCGGATCCGGTGTCGCGGCCAAGCCGCTGATCGAGGCGGGTCTGGACCCGCTGCACGTGGTGTGGCTGCGGGTCGCCGGAGCTGCCCTGGTCATGCTGCCGCTCGCCGTGCGTCACCGTGCGCTGGTGCGCAGGCGCCCCAAACTGCTCGCCGGGTTCGGGCTGCTGGCCGTCGCCGGCGTCCAGGCCTGCTACTTCGCTGCGCTCTCCCGGATCCCCGTCGGGGTGGCGCTGCTCATCGAGTACCTGGCGCCCGCGCTGGTGCTGGGCTGGGTGCGGTTCGTGCAGAAGCGGCCCGTCACGCGCGCCGCGGCCGTCGGTGTCGTGCTCGCGGTCGGCGGACTCGCCTGCGTCGTGGAGGTGTGGTCGGGCCTCGGGTTCGACGTGCTGGGGCTGCTGCTCGCGCTCGGCGCGGCCTGCTGCCAGGTCGGCTACTTCGTCCTGTCCGACCAGGGCAGCGACGCCGGGGACGAGGCACCCGACCCGCTCGGCGTCATCGCCTACGGGCTGCTCGTCGGCGCGGCCGTGCTGACCGTCGTCGCCCGGCCCTGGAGCATGGACTGGTCGGTGCTCGGGGGCACCGCGAGCATGGACGGCAGGGCCGTACCCGCCGTCGTACTGCTGGTGTGGATCGTCCTGGTCGCCACGGTCGTCGCCTACGTCACCGGCGTGGTCTCCGTGCGCCGGCTCTCCCCGCAGGTCGCCGGGGTGGTGGCCTGCCTCGAGGCGGTCATCGCCACGGTCCTGGCCTGGGTCCTGCTCGGCGAGCACCTCTCGGCGCCGCAGATCGCCGGTGGGGCGATCGTGCTGGTGGGCGCGTTCATCGCGCAGTCCTCGACGCCCTCGAAGGGGTCCGGGCAGCCGGTGGCGAGCGGCGGCCCGGAAAAGGCATTGTCCAGGCGCGGGACCAGCGCCTAAGGTGTCGATCATGCCTTCGAACGCACTCGTTCTTCCGCCTCCGGCCGCCTGAGGCGGGCCCTCCGGAAACCGCGCCCGGCCATGCGCCGCCGCGCAGAACGGTGCTGCCCGCAGACGAAGTCCGCGGACCCCGCTGATCACGACTGATCCGGGGCCCTTCCCGAACTTCCGCGCACCCGGCCGCCGCCCGACACGGGCGCGGCATGCCGTGCGCGTCTGCGGAGAGAACACGTGTCGAACACCGCCTCCGGCCTGCCCATCGGGCGAGGCCTCCTCTATCTGATCGTCGCCGGTGTCTCCTGGGGCACCGCGGGCGCGGCCGCCTCCCTGGTCTACCGGGCCAGTGACATGGGGCCCGTCGCCCTCTCCTTCTGGCGCTGCGCCGCCGGCCTCGTGCTGCTGCTCGCCGTGCGCCTGTTTCGGCCGAGCACCCAGGGCCGAGTGCGGCAGCCGCTCGGCCGCCGGGTGTCGCGGGCCGGGGTCACCGGGCTCGGGCTCGCCGTCTTCCAGACCGCGTACTTCGCGGCCGTCTCCGCCACCGGCCTGGCCGTGGCCACCGTCGTCACGCTGGGCGCGGGGCCCGTCCTCATCGCGCTCGGCGCCCGGCTGACCCTGGCCGAGCGACTTGGCCGGGGCGGCGCCACAGCCGTCCTGGGCGCCCTCGCCGGGCTCGCGGTCCTCGTTCTCGGGGGCGGCGGCACGACCGTACGCCCGGCGGGTGTGCTGCTCGCCCTGCTGTCCGCGGCCGGATACTGCGCGATGACGCTGCTCACCCGCCGGTGGGGCCGCGACGGCGAAGGTGACGCCACCCGGACCACCGCCGGGGCCTTCGCCGTCACGAGCCTGTGCTTGTTGCCGTTCGCCCTGGCGGAGGGCCTGCTGCCGCACACCGAGGAGCCCGGCCGGCTCGTGCTCCTGCTGCTCTACGTCGCCGCCGTCCCCACGGCGCTCGCCTACGGCCTCTACTTCGCGGGCGCGGCCGTCGTACGGTCCGCCACCGTCTCGGTGATCATGCTGCTCGAACCGGTGAGCGCGGCGGTGCTCGCCGTCGTCCTGCTCGGCGAGCACCTCACGGCGCCGACGCTGGCCGGAATCCTGCTGATGCTGGGCTCGGTGGCGGGCCTGGCGGTGGGGGAGGCGCGGGACGCGCGGAGCAGGGAGGAGCCGGTGATGGCCGTGTGAGGCGGGGACCCGCGGCCTACGCCTCCTGTCTGCGCAGCAGGTGGTCGCGTGCCCTGGAGTCGCCCGGACCGCCGCGGGCCGCGAGACCCGCGGCGATCCGGTCCCGGACCTCGGTCGGCCTGTGGTTCGCGTACTTGAACTTCGCTCGTACGTCCGTCACTTCCAGGCGCAGGCCGCGGATGCCGGCGAGCATCCTGCCGTAGGGGGCCTCGCCCACCGCCGCCCGCGCCGAGCCGCCCCGCGGCTGGAAGTGGTCGACCTGGCGATTGAGCAGCGCGGCCTTCTGTGCCGGGTCGTCCACGACATGGGCGCGGCAGCGGAGCTGGACGGCCGCGTAGAAGCTCGTCGGGGTGCCGTGCTCGGGCGGGACCTCCGGGGCGGCCTGCCAGGGGCCGGGTACGAACACGTAGTCGTCGACCACGCTCAGCAGAACGTCAGGGGCGGCCTCCAGCGCGGTCCAGAGCGGGTTCGGGCGGGCGAGGTGGGTGACGACCTCGCGGCGCCCGGCGTCGTAGGCGAAGTGCAGTGGCTGGACGTGGGGCGGTTCGCCCGGCAGGCCGTTGACCGCGAGCTGGCCGAAGTCGTGGTCGGCCAGCCACCCTTGCCACTCGGTGTCGTCACGGGGCGCGTCCCAGGGGTGGATCAGCATCACAGGGCCGTGAGGTAGCCGGGCAGCTCGGTGCCGGGGGCCAGGCCGGGGTCGGAGAGCGGGGTGCCGTAGGTGCGCCGCACCGGGACGACGCCGGCCCAGTGGGGGAGGGCGAGGTCCTCCGGTTCGTCGTTCACACCGCCGGTGCGCAGCTTCGCGGACACCTCGTCCAGGTCCAGGCGGATCACGGCGGTGGCGGCCAGTTCCTTCTTGTCGGCGGGGCGCGAGTCCGCGGAGCGGCCGGGCACGACGTGGTCGACCAGCGCGTCCAGGGCCTGCCGCTTCTCCTGGGGGTCCGTCACGTCGTGGGCCACGCCGTGCACCACCACGGAGCGGTAGTTGATCGAGTGGTGGAAGGCCGAGCGGGCCAGGACCAGACCGTCGACGTGCGTGACCGTCAGGCAAACCTCGAGGCCGGGGTCTGCCTGACCGGCCGCCCGCAGCGGACGCGAGCCCGTCGAGCCGTGCACGTACAGCCGCTCGCCGACCCGGGCGTAGAGCGTGGGCAACACGACGGGCGCCCCGTC
Source organism: Streptomyces sp. NPDC002130 (assembly GCF_040296465.1). Classification (NCBI taxonomy): domain Bacteria; kingdom Bacillati; phylum Actinomycetota; class Actinomycetes; order Kitasatosporales; family Streptomycetaceae; genus Streptomyces; species Streptomyces sp. NPDC002130. The sequence goes on along the minus strand of NZ_JBEOXI010000007.1, from coordinate 32,467 downwards.
GCGGACGAACCCGAGGTGGCAGACGTAGGCCTCGTCGAGTATCGCGTGCACCAGTTCCTTGTCGTACGAGGCCCGGTCCGGGGAGCGGGTGGGGACGGTGCGGTCGGTCGGGGTGTAGGCGGTGTCGGGCTGCGACGGCGTCTGCGCGGTCCCCTGCATGGCGCTCTCCATTGCACTAGTGCATAATTGGCTTTGTGCTAGGAGAGTATCGGATCAGTGGGCGTCGCGCAGCGGACATTTCCGCGAGCATCGAGCGCGCGGTGGGAGCGGGCGAGCTGCAGCCGGGTCAACTGCTGCCTCCCATGCGGGAGTTGGCGGAGGGGTTGGGGGTGAATCCCAACACGGTCGCGGCCGCGTACCGGACCCTGCGCGAGCGTGGGGTCATCGAGACGGCGGGGCGGCGCGGCAGTCGGGTGCGGCCCGCACCGGCGACGACCGGGCGGGAGCACTTCCGGGTGGACGTCCCGGAGGGGGTGCGGGACCTCGCGCAGGGCAATCCGGACCCGGCGTTGCTGCCGTCGCTCGCGGGCGCGTTCGCGGCGGCCGCCGCCGAGGGTGACCGGGCGCCCGTGCTCTACGGCGACACCCCCGTCGAACCGGAGCTGGCCCGGATCGCACGGGCCGGTCTCGACGCCGACGGTGTGCCGGACGGGCCGCTCGCCGTGGTCTCCGGGGCCCTCGACGGTGTGGAACGGGTGCTGGCGGCCCATCTCAAGCCCGGTGACACCGTCGCCGTCGAGGACCCCGGCTGGGGCCGCACCCTCGACCTCGTGCCCGCGCTCGGGCTGCGGACCGTACCCGTCGGCGTCGACGACGAGGGGCCGTGCGCGGAGGACGTGCGCCGGGTGCTGGAGGCCGGGGCGCGGGCCCTGATCGTCACCGACCGGGCGCAGAACCCGACCGGCGCGGCGGTGAGCTCCGCACGTGCGCGTGCACTGCGAGCCGTGCTCCGGGCGTATCCGGAGACCCTGCTGATCGAGGACGACCACGGCCACGGCATCGTCGACGTGCCCCTCCACCCCCTGGCCGGAGTGACCCGGCACTGGGCGTTCGTGCGCTCGGCCGCCAAGGCGTACGGCCCCGATCTGCGGCTCGCCCTGCTCACCGGGGACGCCGTCACCGTCGACCGGGTCCGCGGGCGGCACCGGCTCGGACCGGGCTGGGTGAGCCGGCTGATGCAGCGGGCCCTGGTGCGGCTGTGGGCCGACGGCGCGGTGGACACGGCCGAGGTGGCGGCGTCGTACGGGAGGCGGCGGGACGCGCTGATCGGCGCGCTCGAACGGCGCGGTGTCGCGGCCTTCGGGCGCAGCGGCATGAACGTGTGGGTGCCGGTGCCGGACGAGACCGGCGCCGTCGCCCGGCTGCTGCACGCCGGTTGGGCCGTGGCTCCCGGTGCCCGCTTCCGGCTGAGCGCGCCGCCCGGTGTCCGGGTCACCGTCTCGACGCTCGCAGAGGGTGAGATCGAGACACTGGCCGACGCGATCACCTCGGCGGTCGGGCCCGCGCCCGCGCGGAGCTACGACTGAGACACGGCTTCCGGCCTTGGCTGAGGGGGGCTGGGGTTCGGGCCTCCCGGAGGCCAAGGCCGGCTGAGACGCGGCCTCGGCCCATCGGCCGAGGCAGTAGCTGCCCGGCCCCGGCCGGCCCTGGCCGGGCCCGTGTGCAGCTACGGGGGAGAGGATGGCCGGGTGTCGGGTCCCCGCGGAGCGACGGTCTGGACGCCGGCCGGGGCTTCGGGTCCGCGCGGGCAGGGCTGAGTCGCCGCCGAGAGCCTCGGGCCTCCGTGAGTTGGGACCGGGAGTCCGGCCGGGACTTCCGGACCCGTGAGGGCCGACGGCGACGCGCTGTCGGCCCTCGGCCCGTGCGCGGGTACGGCCGAGCCGACCGCCGGAGGGGCGCGCCCCTGTGGGCCGAGGCGTTGGGCCCCGCCAGAGCTACGGCCGAGATGTCGGGCGTAGCTTCGGCCGGACCTGTGTGAGCGCCGCCCCCGTCAGCACGATCACCGCCCCTACCGGCGTCGACCAGGTGAGCCCCTCGCCGAGGAGTGCGACGCCCGCGGCCGTGGCGATGACCGGGATGAAGTACGTGACCATCTGGGCGGTCGTCGGGCCGACCTCGGCGACCAGGCCGTACTGGAGGAGCACCGCGAGGCCCGTGCCCAGTGCGCCCAGGGCGGCGACCGCCAGCAGCGGCACGACGGACACGCGGGTCGGCAGGGTCGTGAACAGCGGGGTGACGACGGCCAACTGGGCTGTGGCGAGCAGCAGTTGCGCGCCGGTCATCGACAGGTGCGAGTGGCCGGTCCCCGCGAGGGTGCGGCGCACGTAGATCCAGCCGATCGGATAGCTGAGGGAGCCCAGCAGGGCCAGCGCCGTGCCGGTGGCGTCCAGGCCGTGGAAGCCCTGCCAGGCGCCCAGCACGGTGAGCACCCCGAGGAAGCCGAGACCGAGCCCCGCCACCCGCACCCGGGTCGGGCGGTCCTCCGACAGGGCGACCAGCGACAGCGCCATGCCCCACAGCGGCGAGGTCGCGTTGCAGATGCCCGCCAGGGTGGACGGGATGGTCAGCTCGGCGTACGCGAAGAGTGAGAACGGCAGGGCGTTGAGGAGGAGAGCGGCGACCGTCAGATGCCCCCAGACGCGCGCCCCGCGCGGCAGCCGCTCGCGTCGTACCGCCATCGCGGCGGCCAGCACCGCGGTGCCGAACGCCAGTCGGCCGAGCGTCACCTGGAACGGCGCGTACGTCTCGGTGCCCACCTTGATGAGGAGGAAGCTGAAGCCCCAGATCAGAGACAGGGCGGCGAAGCGGAGGCGCCAGTCGAGGAGACGGCGGGGCGGTGCGGGCGGGGCGGTGGCGGCCCGGCCGGCGGGGGTGGTGACGGTGCTCATGGCAGCCACGATGCGTCAATGCAACCTCGTAGCACAATCGAGATTTCGCACCCGGTACTGCGTAGCATTGCTTACATGTTGAACTTGGAGCGCCTTCGCACCCTCGACGCCCTCGCCCGGCACGGCACGGTGAGCGCGGCGGCCGAGAGCATGCACATCACGACGTCCGCCGTCTCGCAGCAGCTGTCCAAGCTGGAACGGGAGATCGGTCAGCAGCTCCTCGCCAAGAACGGCCGGGGCGTGCGGCTCACCGACGCCGGCCGGCTGCTCGCCGAGCACGCCGCGCGCATCCTGTCCCAGGTGGAACTCGCCCAGTCCGATCTGGAGGCGCAGCGCGGGCAGGTCGTCGGCGAGCTACGGCTGTCGGCGTTCCCGACGGCCGCGCGGGGCCTGTTCCCGCACGCGCTGGCCGCACTGCGCGAGCAGCACCCCGCGCTCCGGCTGCGCTCCTGCGAGCTGGAGCCGGAGCACGGCATCGCCGGAGTCGTGCGCGGCGACCTCGACCTCGCCGTCGTGCTCGACTGGTACAACAAGCCGATGGCGCTGCCCGAGGGCCTGGTCAAGGCGTCCATCCTGGACGACCCGGCCGAGGTCGCCCTGCGGGCGGACCACCGGCTCGCCGGGCGCGAGGAGGTCGACCTCGGCGACTTCGCCGACGACGAGTGGATCACCTGGGGCGACGGCGAGTTCTGCCACGAGTGGCTTATGTTCACGCTCCGCTCGAAGGGCATCGAACCGATCGTCGGCCATCGCGCCGCCGAGACCCACACGCAGCTCGCCCTGGTCGCCGCGGGCCTCGGGGTGTGCATCGCCCCGCTGCTCGGCCGCCACCCCGTGCCCGCCGGTGTCGTGACCGTCCCCCTCCGGCAGCCGGTCCGACGGCACGTGTACGTCGTCTGGCGCGCGGACGCGGACCGCCGTCCGTCGATCCGTGCGGCGGTGAAGGCCCTGCGGGCGGCGGGGGAGAGGGTCGGCTGACGTTCCGGGGAGGGGCTACCGCCCGGACAGTTTGCGGAAGTCCCAGGAGACGATCTTCTCGGGAGTCAGACGGATCCAGGCGTGCCGGCCGTCGTGCGGCATCTCCTCCAGGCGGAAGTTCTTCCGCGCGAACAGCATCTCGGGGACGTCGAGTTCGGCGCGCAGCTCGCCCGTGCGAGGTATCTCACCCACGAACTCGACGGTGCCCGACAGCTCGGCGCCGCGCAGCTCGTCGTACTCCTCGCCGGTGTCGACGACGATCGCCACCCGCGGATCGCGGCGCAGGTCGGTCCACCGCTTGCTGCGTACGACCGAGTACAGCCACATCGAGGTGCCGTCCCAGGCGAACCACAGCGTGCTCACGTGCGGCGCGCCGCCGGACGACACCGTGGCGACCCGGCAGGTGCGCTGGGTGGTCAGGAATTCATCCAGCTCGCCCGGCGTCATCATGATCTTCCGGCCCCTGCGCTGCTGCGTGACGGTCATGCTCCCCCTCTTTCTCCCACGTCGTGCCAGAGGAGATCCTCTGACATCACGTCAGAAAAGGATGAGTGCTCTTCCGTCCGTGCGCAATGGTGGCTACGCTCGCCCGCCCGGCCGCCGGTGACAGGGGAAAACCGTGCCCTCGTACGCAGCGCTCAGTGAACTCCTCGAACCGCGCACCACCGTGCTGCTCACCGTCGAGTGCCAGGAAGGCGTCGTCGGGGCGGACAGCGCACTGCCCGCACTCGCCGAACAGGCACGCGCCGGCGGCGCCCTCACCAACGTCGCCCGCCTGGTGGCGGCCGCCCACGACGGTGGCGTCCAGGTCGTCCACGCCATCGCCGAGCGCCGCCCCGACGGCCGCGGCGCCAGCCACAACGCCCGCCTCTTCCGCGCCGCCGCCCGGCTGCCCGTCCAGCAGCTGACCGGCACGCCGGCGGTGCGGGTGGCCGCCCCGATCGAAGTCGCCGAGGAGGACCTCGTCGTGCGGCGCCTGCACGGGCTGTCACCCCTGCAGGGCACCGACGTCGATCCACTGCTGCGCAACCTCGGCTGCCGCACGCTGATCGTCACCGGCGTCTCGGCCAACGTGGCCGTGCCCAATGCCGTGTTCGACGCAGTGAACCGCGGCTACACCGTCGTCGTCCCGGCGGACGCCATCGCGGGAGTGCCCGCCGACTACACCCCCGCGATGATCCGCCACACCCTCGCGTTGGTCGCCACGGTCGCGACCACGGACGAGGTGCTGGCGTGCCTGGAGCGTGCGCGTGGCGTCAGGCCAGCGTGATGGAGTCGCCGTTCACGGTGATCTTCTTCTCCTCCAGCGGTTTGACCGCGGGGGCCTTCTTCACACTGCCGTCGAGGACGGAGAACTGACTGCCGTGGCAGTTGCAGGAGATGATGTCGTCCTTGAGGTCGACCATCGGACAGTTCTGGTGGGTGCAGATCGTCGAGAACGCCTTGTACTCGCCCGCGCTCGGTTGTGAGACCACGACCTTCTCGTCCTTGAAGATCTTGCCGCCGCCCTCGGGGATGTCGGCGGTCTTCGCGAGCGCCGCACCGCCGGCTCCCGCTCCCGCTGACGAGCCGCCCCCTTCGTTCGTCGCGCCGCCACCCTGTTCGGTGGACGGGTCGGACGCCTTGTCCTCCGAACCGCACGCCGTCAGCGCCACGGTGAGCCCCGCCGCGCCGACCGCCGCCACGACGGTGCGGCGGCTCGGTCCCGACATCGGCTGAACTGATTCGCTGGTCATGCTGACGTTCCTTCCGGGGGAATTCGTGATCTGCCGAGAGGTACGGCCCCTGGGGACCGGCTGTTCAGACCCTGCCGAAATCCTGGCCCGTTCGGGGAGAGACACGGGTAAAGCGGAGCTGTCGGCTTGCTGTCGGATTCCGGCCCGCCACCGCGAGGCCGTCGCCGCGGTCGCCGGGTACGTCAGTAACCTGGGGCGATGCTCAAGGAAGTGATCGCGACCCGTTTCATCGCGCCGCTGCGCGAGGGCGGTTCGCTGCCGGGTCTGGTCGAGGCGGACGACTTCGGCACCTACGTCCTGAAGTTCACCGGCGCGGGACAGGGCCGCAAGACACTCGTCGCCGAAGTGGTCTGCGGGGAACTCGCCCGGCGGCTGGGGCTGCGGATGCCGCGTCTCGTCACCGTCGAGCTCGACCCCGAGCTGGGGCTGGGTGAACCGGAGGAGCAGGTGCAGAGCCTGCTCCGGTCCAGCGGCGGCACCAACCTCGGCATGGACTTCCTCTCCGGCGCGCTCGGCTTCGACCCGCTCGCGTTCCCGGTGAGCCCCGAGGAGGCCGGCCGCGTGGTCTGGTTCGACGCGCTGATCAACAACGTCGACCGGTCCTGGCGCAACCCCAACCTGCTGAGGTGGCGCGGCGAGCTGTGGCTCGTCGACCACGGCGCGACGATGATCTGGCACCACAACTGGCCCGGCGTGGAGGCCTCCGCCGCCCGCCCGTACGACGCCTCCGACCACGCGCTGGCGTCCTTCGCGCCCGATGTCGCCTCCGCCGCCGCCGAGTTGGCGCCCCTGGTCACCGAGGAACTGCTCGCCGACGTCACCGCGCAGATCCCGGACACCTGGCTCACGGACGAACCGGGCTTCGCCGCGCCGGACGATCTGAGGCAGGCCTACGCGCGCCCGCTGCTGGCACGGGCCGCCGTCATCCACGACCGCATCCAGGGGCTGAAGTGAACGACCGGCACATCATCAGGGGCGGGCCCCGGGACCGTCACGTCTACGAGTACGCCGTCCTGCGCGTCGTCCCGCGCGTGGAACGCGGCGAATGCATCAACGCCGGGGTCCTGGTCTACTGCCGCGCCGAGTCCTACGTCGGTGCCCGCACCCACCTCGACGAGGCCCGCCTGCTGGCCCTCGACCCCCTGGCCGACGTGGCCGGGGTCCGAGCCGCCCTGGGGGCCGTGGAGGGCCTGTGCGCGGGCGGGAGCGCGGCCGGGCAGGCGGCCTCCGACGACCCGGGCCGCCGCTTCCGCTGGCTCGTCGCCCCCCGCTCCACGATCGTCCAGCCCGGCCCGGTGCACACCGGCCTGACCACGGACCCGGCGGCGGAGACCGAGCGGTTGCTCGACCTGCTCGTGAGGTGACCCGTTCGTCAGCGCCGGCGGCGCCTCACCACGTGACCGGCGGCGAGAGCGGCGCCCACCGCGAAGGTCAGGCCGATCCCGAGCTCCCAGCCGTTCGGCCCCGAGGCCAGCGCGCCCCCGGCGCCGCCCCGCACGCCCCGGGACGGGGCGGTGGCGGGCGCCGTGGCGCCGGGAGCCGACGGGCTCGCGGGCCGGGACGGACCGACGGAGGCGGATGGGCTCGCGGAGGCGGACGGGCGGACCGGGGAGATGACACCCGATCCGACGCGGGGCAGCGCCTCACACGCGATGCCGTCGTCCGGTCCCTGGTCCTCGTCGAGTCTGTTGGGATCGCTTCGATCCGCGTCGAAGACGGCCTGCGCGTCCTCCTGGAAGGCGAAGTCGCGGCAGTCCAGGTCCTGCCGGGCGTGAGCGGGGTCGGCCATGGGCACGATCGCGACGATCGCGAACAGCGCGCCCATGACACCGGTGCGACGGCGCATGGAGCGCCTCCCTTCCGGCCGGGGGTGGCTCGCGCTCCGACGCTAGGCGCCGAGGGGTGCGGCGGCCCGCCGCCATGGGCCGATCGGGTGTCCCCGGGGACGCCGCCGGGCCAGGTGGGCCCGGGTGATGGATCACATGCCGCCCCCGGCCGTTGACACCGCGTGCCAGGGCTTCTAGCGTCACACCCACTGAAGGTACTAAGCGGTCGCTCACCTGAGGAGTAGCAGTCATGTCCACCACTGAGCAGCGGGTAGCCGTCGTGACCGGTGCCGCGCGCGGCATCGGTGCCGCCACCGCCGTACGACTGGCCGCCGAGGGCCGCGCGGTCGCCGTGCTCGACCTCGACGAGGCGGCCTGCAAGGACACCGTCGAGAAGATCACCGCCGCCGGTGGCAAGGCCATCGCCGTCGGCTGCGACGTCTCCGACGAGGCACAGGTCGAGGCGGCCGTCGCGCGGATCGCCGAGGAGCTCGGCGCGCCGACGATCCTGGTCAACAACGCGGGCGTGCTGCGCGACAACCTGCTGTTCAAGATGAGCGTCTCCGACTGGGACACCGTCATGAACGTGCACCTGCGCGGCGCCTTCCTGATGTCCAAGGCCTGCCAGAAGCACATGGTGGACGCGGGCTTCGGCCGGATCGTCAACCTGTCGTCGTCGTCCGCGCTCGGCAACCGCGGCCAGGTGAACTACTCGGCCGCCAAGGCGGGCCTGCAGGGCTTCACCAAGACCCTCGCCAAGGAGCTCGGCAAGTTCGGCGTCACCGCCAACTCCGTCGCCCCCGGCTTCATCGCCACCGAGATGACCAAGGCCACCGCCGACCGCGTCGGCATGGGCTTCGAGGACTTCAAGGCCGCCGCCGCGACCCAGATCCCGGTGGCCCGGGTGGGTGAGCCGGAGGACATCGCCAACGCCATCGCCTTCTTCACCGGCGAGGCGGCCGGATTCGTGTCCGGCCAGGTGCTGTACGTGGCCGGCGGACCGCTCGACTAGAGGACGAAGAACATGACTTCCGTGGAACTCTCCGGCAAGGTCGCCCTCGTCACGGGCGCCAGCCGCGGCATCGGCTACGGCGTGGCCGAGGCCCTCGTCGCGCGCGGCGACCGTGTGTGCATCACCGGCCGCAACGAGGACGCCCTCAAGGAGGCCGTCGAGCAGCTCGGCGCCGACCGCGCGGTCTACGTGGCCGGCAAGGCGCACGACGAGGCCCACCAGGCCGTCGCCGTCGAGCGCACGATGGAGGCCTTCGGCCGGGTCGACTACCTGGTCAACAACGCGGGCACGAACCCCGTGTTCGGGCCGATCGCCGACCTGGACCTGAACGTCGCCCGCAAGGTGTTCGAGACCAATGTCGTCTCGGCGCTCGGCTTCGCCCAGCGGACCTGGCACGCCTGGCAGAAGGACAACGGCGGCGCGATCGTCAACATCGCCTCCGTCGCGGGCCTCTCGCCCTCGCCGTTCATCGGCGCCTATGGCGTCAGCAAGGCCGCGATGATCAACCTGACCGTGCAGCTCGCGCACGAGTTCGCGCCCAAGGTGCGGGTCAACGCGATCGCCCCGGCCGTCGTGAAGACCAAGTTCGCCCAGGCGCTGTACGAGGGCCGCGAGGAGGAGGCCGCGGCGGCCTACCCGCTCGGCCGGCTCGGTGTGCCCTCCGACATCGGGGGCGCGGCCGCGTTCCTCACCTCCGAGCAGTCCGACTGGGTCACCGGCCAGACGCTCGTCGTCGACGGCGGCATCTTCCTCAACGCCGGAACCGGCTGACGAGGACCGCGCACGCGGCTCGGCACGGGCGCCCGTCGACACGAACGGCGCCCGTGCCGGCGTAAAGAAACCGCAAAGTGCGATGACAACGTCGTCAAAGGTTTATCGATCAAGAGGTCATGGACGGGGAGGGTCAGGGGGCGCGGCACTGCGGTATGGTCTGCCGACCCTTGGTATGGCAGATCGAGGAGCGTGCGCGTGTTCAAGCGGAACCGATGCCTGCGGCGGGTGGCGGCCATCGCGTCCATATCGGCCCTGCTCGCCGGGTGCGGCGTGCTGTCGTCCGACACCCCGGAGGACGAAGGGCCGATCGTCGTGGGCACCACCAGTGCGCCCAGCACGCTCGACCCTGCCGCGTCGTGGGACAGCTCCTGGGAGCTGTTCCGCAACATCTACCAGACGCTCCTGAGCTATCCGACGGGTGCGAGCACGCCTCAGCCGGACGCCGCCGAGAAGTGCGGCTTCAGCGACTCGTCGAACCAGGTCTACCGCTGTGAGCTGCGCGAGGGCCTGACGTTCTCCAACGGCGACACGCTCGACGCCCAGGCGGTGAAGTACTCGTTCGACCGGATCCGCAAGATCAACGTCAACGGCGGCCCCGCCGGTCTCCTGGGCAGCCTCGAGAGGGTCCAGGCGCCGAACGAGCGTGAGGTGATCTTCCACCTCAACAAGTCCGACTCGACCTTCCCGTTCGTGCTCGCCACCCCCGCCATGTCGATCGTGTCCCCGGACGCCTACCCGGACGACAGCCTGCGCAAGGGCGACGACGTGGTCGGGTCCGGGCCGTACACCCTCGACTCGTACTCCGACGGCAAAGAGGCCGTCCTCGTCCGCAACGACTCCTACAAGGGCTACGCGGAGCGCCGGAACGACGCGGTGACCGTCCGCTACTTCCAGGACTCCGACACCATGGTGACGGCGCTGCGGGACAAGAAGATCGACGTGACCTACCGGGGTCTGGCGGCCGGTGACGTCGTCGAGCTCCAGAGCAAGTCCTCCAAGGACGAGGAGATCCAGCTCGTCGAGGGCACCGGAACCGACATCAACTACCTGGTGTTCAACCCGAAGGACTCCTGGGCGAACAAGAAGGCCGTGCGCCAGGCCATCGCGCAGGTCGTCGACCGGGCGGCGATCGCCCACAAGGTCTACAAGGACACCGTCGACCCGCTGTACTCCATGGTCCCCAAGGGCCTCACGGGTCACACCACGGGCTTCTTCGACGACTACGGCGACCCCGACGTCGCCAAGGCCCGCAAGATCCTCACCGAAGCGGGCATCAACCAGCGCGTCCCGCTCACCTTCTGGTACACCAGCGACCGCTACGGCTCCGAGACCGCCGGGGAGTTCAAGGAGCTGGAGCGCCAGCTCGAGGCCTCCGGACTGTTCACGATCAGCCTGAAGAGCCGGCCGTGGAAGACGTACGTCGAGGGCTACCAGAAGGGCGAGTACCCGGTCTTCGGGCGCGGCTGGTTCCCCGACTTCCCGGACGCCGAGAACTTCATCGCGCCGTTCGTCGGCGACCAGAACGCCCTCGGCACGCCGTACCCGGCGCCCGAGATCACCGGCGACCTGCTGCCCCGTTCGCGCCGGGAGAGCGACCGCGGGAAGGTGGTGAAGGAGTTCGAGGAGGCCCAGCAGATCCTCGTGGACGACGCGCGGCTGCTGCCGCTGTGGCAGGGCCGGCAGTACGTGGCGGCCAGCCGGGACGTCTCGGGCGCGGAGCGGGCCATGGACCCCTCGACGATCATGATGATGTGGGAGCTGCACCGCAAGACCGCCTGGTAGGCGGTCCGGCACCGGGCTTCCCCGGGCGCGTTGTCAGTGGTCGCCTGTAGGTTCTGGAGCCTGGAAGTGACCGCACATCGTGAGGACGTTGACGTGACCGACACCGCCATGCTGCCCGAGTCCTGGCGCGGGGTTCTGGGCGACGAACTGCAGCAGCCCTGGTTCAAGGAGCTGACGGAGTTCGTCGAGGAGGAGCGGGCGAAGGGTCCCGTCTACCCGCCGCGCGAAGAGGTCTTCGCGGCGCTGGACGCCACGCCGTACGAGGGGGTCAAGGTCCTGATCCTCGGTCAGGACCCCTACCACGGCGAGGGTCAGGGGCACGGTCTGTGCTTCTCGGTCCGGCCGGGCGTGCGGATCCCGCCGTCCCTGCGCAACATCTACAAGGAGATGCACCAGGAGCTGGGCACGCCGATCCCGGACAACGGCTATCTGATGCCGTGGGCCGAGCAGGGCGTGCTGCTGCTCAACGCGGTCCTCACCGTCCGCGGCGGCGAGGCCAACTCGCACAAGGGGCGGGGCTGGGAGAAGTTCACCGACGCCGTGATCCGGGCCGTGGCCGGGCGTCCGGACCCGGCGGTCTTCGTGCTGTGGGGCAACTACGCGCAGAAGAAGCTCCCGCTGATCGACGAGTCCCGGCACATCGTGGTCAAGGGCGCGCATCCCTCGCCCCTGTCGGCGAAGAAGTTCTTCGGCTCGCGTCCCTTCACGCAGATCAACGAGGCGGTGGCGGCGCAGGGGCACACGCCGATCGACTGGACGATCCCGAATCTCGGCTGATGCCTGCCGCTCGTACGGCCGGGCCGTGACGGGCCCGGTGGTGTCCGGAGCCGCCTGAGCCGGATCGCCCCCGCCTGCGGTTAGCGTCGGCGGGAACAGCCGGCGAGTGCGCGGAGGGCGTCGTGGCGGAGCGACAGGAACAGACGGCGCCGGATGCCGTGCTGACCCGGATCGGGCAGGTGGTCATGCTGCACCACGCGGGGGACCGGGAGGAGGCGCGGCACCGGTTCCTCGGCCTGTGGGCGGAGATCGGCGAGCACGGCGACCCGCTGCACCGCTGCACCCTCGCCCACTACCTCGCCGACACCCAGGACGACCCGGCGGACGAACTGGCGTGGGACCTGCGCGCGTTGACGGCCGCCGAGGAGGCCAGGGAGGAGGCCCTCGCGGTGACCGCGGTGACCGCGCTCTCCCCCTCCCTGCACCTGAACCTGGCCGACGACTACGCCAGACTGGGACGTGGCGACGCCGCCCGCACACACCTGCGGTGGGCCCGGGAAGCCGCCACCGCCCTCACCGACGACGGCTACGCCGAGGGCGTGTGGGCGGCCATCGGACGGCTGGAGTCCCGGCTGGGAGAGGGCGGCCCGGGGACGTGGACGCCGCCTCGTCAGCGGCCCTGAGCGGCAGGTCAACGCCGGTACGTGTCGCGGCAGATCGTCGCCTCCGGGCTGTCCGCCCGCCATCCCCCGTAGCGCCTGCCCAGCGCGCACACGTCCGCTTTGCTGCTGGGGACGCTCTTCTCGATGTCCCGGCGTACCGACTCCGACACGTCGGGGATGTCGGCGTGCGACCGCTGGGGACGCCGCGGTGCGGGCTCGGGGCGTTCGGGACGGGCGGGGCCCGGACGGACGTCGCGGTGCCCGGGCTGCGGCGCCCCGGGTTGCCGCGAGGCCGCGGGGGGAGTGGCCGGGCGGGTCGCCGACGCGGCCGGCTCCGGGGGGCGGGACGCCTCTTCGATGAGCAGCAGGGCCTCGCGGGCCGGTGCCTGCACGATCGGAGTCTCCGCCGCAACCTCCGGCGCCGACGGCCGGGACGGTGCCGCCGAGGGCCCCGGCGCGGGATGCGGAACCGTCGTACAGCCGGAGAGGGCCGAGACCGCCACGGTCACCAGGAGCGTCGCTGTGGTCGTCGTTCGATGCACCCGCGCAACTCTGGTGCGTCCGGCCCGCGTTGGGGCGGCGGACAGGCGGAGGTTGCCCCGCACGGGTGATCTCGCGCCCCGTACGGAGGGCGCAGGCGTGATGGGGGTGACGTGTAGTGGTCTGTGTGACGGGGGTGGCGTCAGTCGCCGGTCGCGCCGTCGATGCGCTCGCGGATCAGGTCGGCGTGGCCGTTGTGCCGCGCGTACTCCTCGATCATGTGGGTGTAGAGCCACCGCAGGTTGAACCGCTCGCCGGTGCGCCGGTGCTTGCCCTCCGTGATGTCGTCCAGGCCGAAGCGGGAGCAGTTGCGCCGGGCCGTGTCGATCTCGGCCTGCCAGGTGGCGTACGCCTCCTGCCAGGTGTCCGCCTCGGTGAGGTGGAACTCGCCGTCGGGGTCCTCGTCGCTCCAGTGGATCGGCCGCACGTCCTCGCCCGTCAGCACCCGGCGGAACCAGCTCCGTTCCACGTCCGCCATGTGCCGGACCAGCCCCATCAGGGACAGGTCGGACGGCTCGACGGCCGCGGACCTGAGCTGTTCGTCGCTCAGACCCTCGCACTTCCAGGCAAGGGTCTGCCGGTGGAAGTCCAGCCAGCCCTCCAGCATGGTGCGTTCATCGGCCGTGGTGGCGGGCATGCCGCGCTCGTTCGTCATGGACGCATCCTGTCCGAGCAGCTCCTGCCGCACCACAAGATTTTCAGTCGCCGAGCATCCCCTCCAGCAGTTCCCGCAGCCCCGCCCGCACCTCCTCCAGGCTCGGTACGTCGGCACCGAACGACCCCGCCACGCAGCTGAACATCAGCCCGTCCGCCCAGGCGATCAGCGAGAGGGTGTGCCGGGCCGGATCCGTCGAGCCCATTCCGGTGACCAGGGTGGTGAGCTGGTCCCGGAAGCGGGCGCCCGTGGCGTCGAAGAAGGCCCGCAGCTCGGGGCGGCGCGTCGCCTCCAGGGCCAGTTCGTAGCGGGCGAGGGTGAGCGCGCGGTGCTGCGTCAGGGCCCGGTGGGCCGCCAGGGCCAGCGCGTCCGCCAGGGAGCCGGCGCCGGCCTCGGGGCCCGGCATCTCGTGCAGGGCCAGCACCCGGGCCTCACGGTCGGCAAGGCGCCGAACCGCCAGCTCCAGCAGGGCCTGCCGGGTCCGCGCGAGGTTCGACGTGGAGCCCTGGGGGAGCCCGGCCAGCTCGTCGACCGCCCGGTGCGTGAGGCCGCGCATCCCGCGCTCGGCGAGCAGGGCGAGGGCGGTGTCGGCGACGAGGTCGGAGCGGGCGGGACCTTCGGTGCGTACGGACATGGGTTCACGCTACCCCTCCGACTACACCTGTAGTAACGTCGAAGGCGTCACTACAGGTGTAGTCACATGAGGAGGAGCCATGGGACAGTCCGGGCATGCCGTCGTGATCGGCGGCGGGATCGGCGGCCTGACGGCAGCGGTCGCCCTGCATCAGCGGGGCGTGCGGGTCACCGTGCTGGAGCGGGCCCGCTCGCTGGAACCGGTCGGCGCGGCGATCTCCCTCGCGCCCAACTCCCTGCGCGCGCTGGACGTCATCGGCCTCGGCGACGAGATCCGCGACCTCGCCGCCTGGTCCGGGGACGGCGGGCTGCGGACACCGTCCGGACGGTGGCTCTCGCGGTCCTCCGCCGACGCCGCCGCCGAGCGCTTCGGCGGCCCGCTCGTGCTGCTGCACCGCGCCACCCTGATCGCGAGCCTGGCTACCCGGCTCCCGCCGGGCACCATCCGCACGGACGCCGCCGCGACCCTCGCCGACAGCGGGGGCGCCGGCCGGCCCGCCCGCGTCAGCACGGCCGGCGGGGTTCTGGAGGCCGACCTGGTGGTCGGTGCGGACGGCATCCGGTCCGCCGTGCGCGGGACGCTCTTCCCGCACCACCCGGGCGCCGTCTACTCCGGCTGGACGACCTGGCGGGTCGTGATCCCCGTCCCCGGCGTCCGGTTCGCCGCGCACGAGACCTGGGGCCGGGGCCGCATCTGGGGCACACACCCGCTGAAGGACGGTCGCGTCTACGCCTACGCGGGCGCCGTGACCCCCGCCGGCGGCCGGGCGCCCGACGACGAGAAGTCAGAGCTGCTGCGTCGCTTCGGCGACTGGCACGACCCGATCCCCGCCGTGCTCGCCGCCCTGCGCCCCGAGGACGTCCTGCGCCACGACGTCCACCACATCGCCGAGCCTCTGCCCGCCTACCACCACGGCCGGGTCGCGCTGCTCGGCGACGCCGCGCACGCCATGCCGCCGAGCCTCGGCCAGGGCGGCAACCAGGCCATCGAGGACGCGGTCGTGCTGGCCCACCACTGCGACGACCTCGCCGCCTACACCGCCGTCCGGCAGCCCCGTACGACCGCCATCGCGCGCCAGGCCGTGAAGGTGGCCCGCCTCAGCCTGATGAGCAGCCGGACCGGTGTCGCCGTCCGCGACACGGCCATGACCCTGCTGTCGCCTGCCGGTCCCGCCCTGTTCGTGCGCAGCTTCGACGGCATCGCCGACTGGCGGCCCCCGCAGACGGACGCCGTATGCTCCGAGCAGACACCGGCAGGCAACGGCTAGAGGAGATCACCCCGTGAAGGTCGGCTGCATCGGACTCGGCGACATCGCGCAGAAGGCCTACCTCCCGGTCCTCGCCCTCCAGCCCGGCGTCGAACTGCACCTGCAGACCCGTACGCCCGCCACGCTCGACCGGGTCGCCGAGAGCCTGCACATCCCGCAGGATCGACGGCACGCCACCCTCGACTCGCTGCTCGCCGCGGGCCTCGACGCGGCCTTCGTGCACGCCCCCACGCTCGTGCACCCGGAGATCGTGACGCGGCTTCTCCAGGCGGGCGTACCGACCTACGTCGACAAGCCGCTCGCCTATGAACTCGAGGACTCCGCGCGGCTGGTGGCGCTCGCCGAGGAGCGGGACCTGAGCCTCGCCGTCGGCTTCAACCGGCGCCACGCCCCCGGCTACACCCAGTGCGCGGACCATCCGCGTGAGCTGATCCTCATGCAGAAGAACCGCATCGGGCTGCCGGAAGAGCCTCGCGCGATGATCCTCGACGACTTCATCCACGTCGTCGACACCCTGCGCTTCCTGGTGCCCGGCGAGATCGACGACGTGACCGTGCGCGCCCGCGTCCGGGACGGGCTGCTGCACCACCTGGTGCTCCAGCTCGCCGGGGACGGCTTCACCGCGCTCGGCGTGATGAACCGGCTCAGCGGTTCCGCCGAGGAGATCCTCGAGGTGTCCGGGCAGGACACCAAACGGCAGGTGGTCAACCTCGCCGAGGTGATCGACCACAAGGGGCAGCCGACCGTGCGGCGACGCGGTGACTGGGTGCCGGTCGCCCGGCAGCGCGGGATCGAGCAGGCGGTGCTCGCGTTCCTCGACGCGGTCCGGGCGGGCAAGGTGCTCAGCGCCCGGGACGCGCTGGAGACCCATGAACTGTGCGAGCGGGTGGTACGGGCGGTTCAGGAGCGGACCGCCGCCTGATCCGCAGGGTCCGTGCGCCCTCGCCGGCGGCCCACAGGGCGAGGATCAGCATCGCCGCGTGCACCGTCCAGTCGCCGTGGCGGACGTAGGGCGTGGTGCCGTGGGCGAGGGGGAGGTCGTAGACCCGCGCGGCGGAGGCGTCCGTGCCGAGCCATGATCCGACGCGCTGTCCGCCCGGGCCGTAGACGGCGGAGACGCCCGTCAGGGTCGCGTGCACCATGGGGCGGCCGGTCTCCGCGGCCCGCAGCGCGGCCAGCGACGCGTGCTGCTCGGGTGCCCAGCTGTGCTGGAACGTGGAGGTCGACGACTGGCCGATCAGCACGTCGACGCCCTCCCGGGTGAGGTGGCGGGTCATGTCCGGGAAGGCGGTCTCGAAGCACACCAGCGGGCCGACGCGCAGATCGTCGCCGACGTTCATCACGATCGGCTGCGAGCCGCGCCTGCGGTCCTCGCCCGCGGCCTTGCCGACCGAGGTGGCCCAGCCGAGCAGGGAGCGGGCCGGGATGTACTCGCCGAACGGCACGAGCCGCATCTTGTCGTAGCGCTCGCCGGTCAGGCCGTCTGGCCCGACGAGGACCGAACTCTTGTAGATGCCGGGCTCGTCGGAGCGCCGGGCGTCCACGTTGACCAGGATGTCGGCGCCCGTCGCACGGGAGAGGTCCGCGAGCCGCCGGGCGAGGTCGGGCCGGTCCCCGAGGTCGAAACCGACGCTGCTCTCGCCCCAGACGATCAGGTCCACGTCCTGCCCGGCGAGGCGGCGGGTGAGCTGCTCCTCGCGGTCGAACCGGCCGTCGGGGCCGGCGATGACACCCGGCTGCACGACCGCGATCCTGACGTGGCCGTCGACGGCGGGACGGGGCGAGAACGCCCAGGCGGCGGAGGTGGCCGCGGCCGTGGCGACCAGACCGGCCACGGCGGGCACCCGGGCCCGGCGGACCGCGACGAGAACGGCGACCGCCACATTGACCGCCACGAGCAGGTAACTGAGCAGCCACACCCCGCCGACCGAGGCGAGCCGCAGCGCTGGCTCGGCCTGCCACTGGCTGCTGCCGAGCATGCCCCACGGGCCGCCGAGCCCCTGCCAGGAGCGGACCAGCTCGACGGCCAGCCAGCCCGAGGGCAGCACCAGCAGTGCCACCGCGACCTGACTCCCGGAGGGGAGACCGCCCAGGAGACGGCGCACCAGCCAGCCCCACGGGGCCCACAGGGCACCGAGGAGGGCGGCGATGAGGAAGGTGAACACGTTCAGACTCGGCAGCAGCCAGTGGTGCATGGCCAGCATGAAGCCGAAGCCACCGCACCAGCCGTCGTAAGCGGCCCGCTTCCCGGTCGGCGCGGTGCGCAGCAACAGGAGCCAGGGCACCAGGGCGACGTAGGCGCACCACCACAGGGACGGCGCGGGGAAGGCGAGGACGGGGAGGGCGCCCGCGACCGCAGCGGCGGCCGAGCGGCGCCAGGGGGAGGCGAGCCAATGGCCGAGCGTCTTCATAGGCGCCTCCTACCCGCGGGTGCCTCCAGTGTGCGCCTCGTGGACGATCTAGGACACCGGGCGCCGGGTCAGTGGACCACAGGTGTGGTCCGCGGCTCAGGAAGGCGCCGCCACTTCTCCCGTACCACCACCTCGCTCAGTCGCCAGCCGTCGGCCGTGCGCAGCACCGCGAAGGCGTACCGGCCGCCGCAGACGAAGTCGGGACCGGGTCCGGCGGTGGCCATGGGATTGACGTAGTCGGCCTGGACCTCGGCCGTGTCGCCGGTGTCCTGTTCCCAGGTCCCGAAGCGCACCCGCCGGTTGACGATCAGGTGCTGGCGCATCGGGAACAGCCCCAGGCTCTCCGCGAGCCAGGCCGCGACCGCCCGGGCCTCTCCCTCGATGCCGCCGGCCGAGCGGTAGTCCGCCCGCCCGCGAGGGGCGAACAGCCCTCGGTACGCCTCCCAGTCACCGTCGTCGACCGCCACCGCGTAGTCGGTGATCAGTCCGTCGACGGCCAGCCGGTCTCTCACGGTGGCGAGTTCCACGCGCTGCGTCATCGGCTCAGTGTTGGGCATGACGGGGACCGGGCCAAGAGCCGTGCGCGCGGGAAATTCGATGGCCGCCGAGGGGTGCCGGGGCCCAGCCTGTCCCCCGTGAACGATCGACACGAACCGAAGTACCAGGTGAGGGCCCGCCACACCGCGTCCACGATCACCGTCTACCAGGCCTACCGCCCGGAGATCGGCGGCCCCGCCGCCCGCCATGGCCGCTTCCCGGCCTCCTGGAAGCGGGAACGCATGACCTGGATCAAGCCCTCGTTCCTGTGGATGATGTACCGCTGCGGCTGGGGCACCAAGGAGGGCCAGGAGACCGTCCTGGCGATCGATATCGACCGCGAGGGCTTCCTCTGGGCGCTGCGCAACGCCTGCCTGTCCCACCACGTCCCCGCTCTGCACGGCGACCAGGCCTCCTGGAAGCGGCAGTTGC
Organism: Streptomyces sp. NPDC002130; assembly: GCF_040296465.1. Classification (NCBI taxonomy): domain Bacteria; kingdom Bacillati; phylum Actinomycetota; class Actinomycetes; order Kitasatosporales; family Streptomycetaceae; genus Streptomyces; species Streptomyces sp. NPDC002130. The sequence goes on along the minus strand of NZ_JBEOXI010000007.1, from coordinate 13,616 downwards.
GGCAGGCACCCGCGCGGGTGCAGTGGGATCCGGAACGGGATCTGCACCTCAGTCCGCTGCCGCACCGCTCGCTTCAGCTGGGGCTCGCGGGGGAGGCGGCCGCGCGCTACGCGGACGAATGGATCAGGGGGATCGAGGACGTCACGCCGCTCGCCACAAAGATCCACGGGCTGGTACGGGCGGGGCAACTGGAGTCGGCCGCGGGGCTGTTGCCGGAGGAGCGGCCCTTCGCCGTCGACGACGAGGTGCTGGCGCGGCTGCGCGCCTAGGTGTTGAGGAGGCCGGGGCGCGGTACGCGTCGGAAAGGTGTGCGGTACGCGCCGGAAAGGGGACTGCGGGAGCCGCTCAGGCCGCCTTGACGACGCCGCCTCGGAGCGCGGCGGCCCATTCGACGACGAGAAGCTCGTACTCCGCACGCTCCTCGGCCGACAGGGTGCCGCCCGTGCGCTGCCACAGCGCACGGATCTCCTCGTTGACCTCGGCAGCGGACCGCACGGAACCAGGGGTCACGTAATCGGGGGACATGCGGACAAGCCTAGGGGCAGCCACTGACAGCCCGCTACCGGACGGCTACCCGATGGCTATGCGGTTGGTCACGAGACCGGGGTCACAGGCCCCCGGCTCAGCCCGCCGACTCGGCGGCGTGGGGGCTCAGGGCACCCATGCTGACCAGGGCGATGATGACGATGCCGAGCGCGATGCGGTAGTAGACGAACGGCATGAAGCTCTTGGTCGAGATGAACTTCATGAACCATGCGATCACCGCGTATCCGACACCGAAGGCGATGATCGTCGCGAAGATCGTGGGACCCCACGAGACGTGTCCGCCCTCCGTGGCGTCCTTCAGCTCGAACACGCCGGAGGCGAGCACGGCGGGAATGGCGAGCAGGAAGGAGTAGCGGGCCGCGGCCTCGCGCTTGTAGCCCATGAACAGACCGCCGCTGATGGTGGCGCCGGAGCGGGAGACGCCCGGGATGAGCGCCATGGCCTGGCAGATGCCGTAGATCAGGCCGTCCCGGACGCCCAGGTCCTCAAGGGCCTTGCGCTGCTTGGGAGCGCGGTGTTTGCCGCCGCTCTCGTCACGGGCCGCCAGCCGGTCGGCGATGCCCAGGACGATGCCCATGCCGATCAGCATCGTCGCGGTGATCCGCAGGTCGCGGAACGGTCCCTCGATCTGGTCCTTCAACGTCACGCCCAGCACACCGATCGGGATCGAGCCGACGATGACCAGCCACCCCATCCGGGCGTCGGGGTCGCTGCGCAGCGCCTTGTCGGTGAGCGAGCGCGTCCACGCCGAGATGATCCGCCCGATGTCCTTGCGGAAGTAGATCAGCACGGCCGCCTCGGTGCCGATCTGCGTGATCGCCGTGAAGGCCGCGCCCGGGTCCTCCCAGCCCGCGAAGGCCGCCGTCAGCCGCAGGTGGGCGCTGGAGGAGACGGGGAGGAACTCGGTCAGCCCCTGGACGAGTCCGAGGATGAGTGATTCGAACCAAGACATGAGGTAGCGGAGTCCAAGTGCCGATCGTGGGACGGACGACGGGCGCACCGGGCCGCCGTTGCGATGAACGGGGGATCATGTGTGCCGAGGGGGAAGCGTAGCGCCCCCGGAAGGCCCACCGGACACAGGGGTTTGATAGCCGCTCCCGACCAGCGGCGATCAGGCCGCGGCCGGTCCGGTCACCGTCCAGCCCGGAGTCTGGGGGCGGGCCGTGAGGTCCTCGTGGCGCACCTCGTCGCCGCAGGTGCGGCAGGTGACAGCCGGGGCGAGGGGACGCCCGCAGGAGTGCTCCAGGACCATCGGGCGGTCGCCGCCCGGCCGGAGGTGGCGGTCGCCCCACGCCATGAGGGTCATCAGCACCGGCTCCAGCTCCAGTCCCGCCGGCGTCGGCCGGTACTCGAAGCGCTGCGGGCGCTCGCTGTAGAGGTGCTTGGCCAGGATCCCGGCGTCGACGAGCCGGCGCAGCCGGGTGGCCAGGATGTCGCGCGGGGCGCCGATGTTGCGCACCAGCTGGTCGAACCGGCCGTTGCCCAGACACACCTCGCGCAGCACGAGCAGGGAGTACTTCTCGCCGACGAGCGCGAGGGTGTCGGCGATGGAGCAGGGGCGCGGGTCTTTGCGGTCGGCCATGAGCGACAGTCTAAGAGAGGGTTGGATTTTCCAACCCAGCGGGCTACGGTGAGTTCGGATTTCCTACTCACCGGTAGCCGTGGAGGCCCGCACATGCGTGACGCAGTGATCGTCGAAGCCGTACGCACCCCGATCGGCAAGGGCAAACCGAACGGTGCCCTGGCACACGTCCACCCCGTGGAGCTCCTCGCCCACACCCTGCGCACCCTCGTCGAGCGGTCCGGGATCGACCCGGCGCTGATCGACGACGTCATCGGCGGCACCGTCGACCAGGTCGGCGAGCAGGCCATGAACACCACCCGCTACGCCGTGCTCTCCGCAGGGTTCCCCGAGTCGGTGCCCGCGACCACCGTGGACCGCCAGTGCGGCTCTTCGCAGCAGGCCGTGCACTTCGCGGCGCAGGGTGTGCTCTCGGGTGCGTACGACATGGTCGTGGCCTGCGGCGTGGAGTCGATGAGCCGGGTGCCGATGTGGTCGAACGTGCCCGAGGGCAAGGACCCCTTCGGTCCCGGAGTCGCCGAACGCTACCCGGAGGGGCTCGTCCCGCAGGGCATCAGCGCCGAACTGATCGCCGCCAAGTGGTCGATCGGCCGCGAACAGATGGACGCCTTTGCCGTCTCCTCGCACCACAGGGCCGCCGCGGCCTGGGAGAGCGGACTCTTCGACGCCGAGGTCGCACCTCTGGAGGGGGTCACGCGCGACGAGTGCGTACGCCCCGGCAGCACCACCGAGACCCTCTCCGGACTCAAGCCCGCCTACCACGACCCCGGCTTGGCCGAGCGCTTCCCGCAGATCGAGTGGAACGTCACGGCGGGCAACGCCAGCCCGATCAACGACGGGGCCTCGGCGGTGCTCATCACGTCGAGCGAGACGGCGGCCCGGCTCGGCCTGCGTCCGCTGGCCCGCCTGCACAGCTTCGCCGTCACCGGCTCCGACCCGCTGCTGATGCTCACGGGCGTGATCCCGGCGACCGAGAAGGTGCTGCGCAGGGCCTCCCTGACCCTCGACGACATCGACCTGTTCGAGGTCAACGAGGCGTTCTCCAGCGTCGTGCTGGCCTGGCAGCAGGAGACCGGCGCCGACCTCGCCCGGGTCAACGTGCACGGCGGAGCCATCGCGCTCGGGCATCCCCTCGGCGCGAGCGGCACCCGGCTGACGACGACACTGGTGCACGCGATGCGGGAGCGCGGCGCCCGGTACGCGCTCCAGACCATGTGCGAGGCGGGCGGACTCGCCAACGCCATGGTGCTGGAACGGGTCTGAGCCGGGCGTGACGGGGGGTCAGAGGCGACGCAGCTGGTGCCGCTTGCGCCAGGCGACCACCACGCCCGCCAGCGCGGGCAGGGCGATGCACGCCATGGCGATCAGGAAGGCGGGAGAGGTCGGGGTGGAGGCGCGGGCCCCCGCGACGGCGTAGGCGGCCGTGTTCGGGATCGAGCCGAGCCCCGTGGCCAGCAGGAACGGCAGCAGGCCCATGCGGGAGACGGAGGCGCAGTAGTTCGCGGCCCAGAACGGCACACCCGGGAACAGCCGGACCGCCAGCATCGAACGGAAGCCGTGCCGGCTGAGCTGGCCGTCCGCGGCCTTCAGCCAGCGCCCCCGCAGCAACGGCCGCAGGGCGTCCTGGCCCAGCGCCCGGCCCAGACAGAAGGCGATGCCGGCACCGAGCACCGTGCCCGCCAGAGCCGCACCGAGGCCCAGCTGCGAACCGAACAGGGCGCCCGCCGCGAGGTTCAGCAGCGGCCTCGGCACGAACGCCACGGTGCACGCGCCGTACGCCACCGTGAACACCGCCGCCGCCGCGGCACCTGAGAGCTGCGGCGGCCAGCCCTCCGTCAGCAGCCGCTGCGGCTCGAACAGGAGCACCCCGCACGCGCCGGCGGCGAGCAGCACGACGAGCAGGGACAGTCGCGAATACGGAGAGAGCAGAACTCTCGTGCAGCGAGCGGCGAAACGGGTCGGTACGGCGGGCGAGACGGTCGTTGCCGGGGGAACGGCGACGGCGAGCTCCGCGGCGGTGGCCCGGGGAGAGGCCGTGGCGGTGCCCCCAGAGCGGGTGGTGGCATCGAGCATCCGGTGACACTAACCGACAAATGTGTGTGATCGCCGTATGGTTCGTCTCACGAGCGTCACAGCCCCCGGCTCGCGCGCCCGTGCGCAGGGCCGACGAAAACCATTCGACGTGCGGTAAAGCGTCGGCAATGATCGACGCATGTTCCGGCACGCCTTCCCCCTCGCAGCATCCGTGGTCACGGATGCCCCGAAGGCTGCCGTCCTCGATCTCACGGCCGTCATGGACGGCGCCCGAAGCTGACCCTCTCCGGTTCGTCCGGCGGACCCCGCAAGGGGAGGGTCGGGCAGGTCCTCGGGGTCCCACATCTTCTTCGCCGATCACATGCTTCGAGGTACAGCCATGTCCAAAACGGCTTATGTCCGCACGAAACCGCATCTCAACATCGGCACGATGGGTCATGTCGACCACGGCAAGACCACGTTGACGGCCGCCATCACCAAGGTCCTCGCCGACCGCGGCAGTGGCGCGTTCGTGCCGTTCGACCGGATCGACCGGGCGCCCGAGGAGGCGGCGCGCGGCATCACCATCAACATCGCGCACGTGGAGTACGAGACCGACACCCGGCACTACGCGCACGTCGACATGCCGGGCCACGCCGACTACGTCAAGAACATGGTCACCGGCGCCGCCCAGCTCGACGGGGCGATCCTCGTCGTCTCCGCGCTCGACGGGATCATGCCGCAGACCGCCGAACACGTCCTGCTCGCCCGGCAGGTGGGCGTCGACCACATCGTGGTCGCCCTCAACAAGGCCGACGCGGGGGACGAGGAGCTGACCGACCTGGTCGAGCTGGAGGTCCGCGACCTGCTCACCGCGCACGGCTACGGCGGTGACTCCGTGCCCGTCGTACGCGTCTCGGGGCTGAAGGCGCTGGAGGGGGACCCGCGCTGGACGGCGTCGATCGAGGCGCTGCTCGACGCGGTGGACACCTATGTGCCGATGCCGGAGCGGTATCTGGACGCGCCGTTCCTGCTGTCGGTGGAGAACGTGCTGACCATCACCGGGCGGGGCACCGTGGTGACCGGGGCGGTCGAGCGGGGCGTGGTGCGCGTCGGCGACCGGGTCGAGGTGCTCGGGGCGTCCGTCGAGACGGTGGTCACGGGCCTGGAGACCTTCGGCAAACCGATGGAGGAGGCGCAGGCCGGGGACAACGTGGCGTTGCTGTTGCGGGGAGTACCGCGGGATGCCGTGCGGCGGGGGCATGTGGTCGCGGCGCCGGGGAGTGTGAAGCCGCGGCGGCGTTTCTCGGCGCAGGTGTACGTCCTGTCGGCCCGGGAGGGCGGGCGGACCACGCCTGTCTCCTCCGGGTACCGGCCGCAGTTCTACATCCGGACAGCGGATGTGGTGGGCGTTGTCGACCTCGGCGAGGTGGCCGTGGCCCGGCCCGGCGACACGGTTGCCATGACCGTGGAGCTGGGGAGGGACATGCCGTTGGAGCCGGGGCTCGGGTTCGCCATCCGTGAGGGTGGCAGGACTGTGGGAGCGGGGACCGTGACCGTGGTGGGTTGAGGTCGTGGGGGACTGCGGGACCGTTGTGGCTGGTCGCGCAGTTCCCCGCGCCCCCGGCTGCGTTGCCCCACCGCACAATGGAGGGGTGAACGACGCCATTCCCGTGACCCGGACCACCGATCACGGCACCGCCAAGCTGATGCCCGACGTCGACCGGGAGCGGGCCTGGCTGCTGACCGTGGACGGGGCGCCGCAGTCCTACGTCGATCTCGACGAACCCGCGCATCTGGAGTTCGAGTACACCCGGCGGCTCGGGCACGTGCTGGATGTCGTGGCCGAGCCGGGGCGGGCGCTGGACGTGGTGCATCTCGGGGGCGGTGCGCTCACGTTGCCGCGGTACGTGGCCGTGACCAGGCCCGGCTCGCGGCAGGACGTCGTCGAGGCCGATCGGGGCCTGCTGGAGCTGGTGGCGGAGCATCTGCCGTTGCCGGAAGGCGCGTCCGTCGCCCTGCACACGGCGGACGCCCGGGCCTGGCTGGAGAACGCCCCCGCAAACTCGGCGGACGTTCTCCTGGCGGACGTCTTCAGCGGGTCACGGGTGCCGGCACACCTCACCTCTGTCTCCTATGTCCGCGAGGCCGCGCGGGTGCTGCGGGGGAGCGGGGTGTACCTCGCCAACCTCCCCGACGCCGCGCCCTTCGCCTTCCTGCGGTCGCAACTCGCCACGCTGTCGGACGCCTTCGAGGAGCTCGTGCTGATCGCCGAGCCGGGTGTGCTGCGGGGGCGGCGGTTCGGGAACGCCGTGCTCGTCGCCGGGCACCGGGCGATCGACGTCGCCGCCCTGGCCAGGCTCACCGCTGCCGACGCCTTCCCGGCCCGGGTCGAACACGGTGCCGCCCTGCGGGAGTTCATCGGCGGTGCGCGAGCCGTCCGGGACGAGGACGCCGTGCCGTCACCCGAGCCCCCCGACGGGGCGTTCGGCATCGGCTGACGCGGGCTCCGTGCCGCCGTGGGCCACCGGTGTGGTCCGGCGGCGCAGATCGCGGACGTCCGGTACGCACAGCACGGCCGCCGTGACCAGGACGACCAGGCCGGCGCAGCCCCACAGGGCCGCAGTACGGCCGAAGGCGTCCTCCGCCGGTCCGGCCGCAGCTGTGGCGAGGGGGACCAGCGCGACGGAGCCGAGCCAGTCGTACGCCGCGACGCGGGACAGCTTGTGCTCGGGGATCTCCTGGTGCAGTGCCGTCATCCAGGAGACGCCGAACACCTCCACCGTCGCGCCGGCGAGGAACATCACCCCGTACAGGACGCCGATCGGCACCGGGACGGCCAGGGCGGCCGAGGGCAGGGCCAGCGGGAAGACGCAGAGGGTGCCGGCGAGGAGCAGGCGGCGGGGTTTCCAGCGGGTCATCAGCAGGGCCCCGGCCACCGTGCCCGCGCCGAAGGCGCCCAGGGCGAGCCCCCAGGGGCCGGCGCCGCCCAGGTGGTCGCGGGCGACGAGTGGTCCGTAGACCGCGTCCGCTGCGGCGACGACCGCGTTGGCGATGGAGAACTGGACGACGATGCCCCACAGCCAGGGGCGGCCGGCGAACTCGCGCCAGCCGTCCCGCAGATCGGCGAGCAGGCCGCCGCCCGGGGCACGGGGCGGGATGTGGCCGACGTCGAGGAAGGCCCGCAGTGCCCCGGCGAGTGCGAAGGCCGCCGCGTCCGCCGCGAGCACCCAGCCGGGCCCGATCGCCGCGACCATGGCACCGCCGAGCGCGGCACCGCCGAGGGCCGCGCCCTGCATCGCCATCCGGAACACGGCGAAGGCACGGCCCGCGTTCTCGCCGTCGACCGAGGACATCAGCATGCCCTCGGCGGCCGGGCCGAAGAAGGCCTGACCGGTGCCGCCGAGCGCGGCCAGCAGCATCATGTGCCACAGGCGGGGCTCCCCGGTCAGCACGAGGAAAGCGAACGCTGCCTGCGAGAGGCAGTTCAGGACGTTGGCCGCGACCATCACGTGGTGCCGGGGCAGCCGGTCCGCGAGCGCACCGCCGAGGAGCAGGAACAGCACCAGCGGCAGGGTCCTGGCCGCCGCCACCAGGCCGACGTCACCGCCGTCGCCGCCCGCTTCGAGGACGGCGAACGCCGACGCCACCAGGGCGCCGTGGCTGCCCAGGCCGGTGACGACCGCGGCCGCGGTCAGCAGGGAGTAGTTGCGGCCCGCCCAAGCGGGTCTGCGGGGGCTGGGGGAGGAGGCGGTGGGGGACGTCACCGGCCGACTATCGCCGCCCGGGACCCCTCCTGCCAAACCGTTTGCGCGGCGTGACGGCTCATCGATAAGTTGATCTTGATTTGACCTTGAAACGGGGAAGGAAACACATGCACAAGCGTTCTGCGACGCTGCTGGCCACGGCGGCACTCATCGGCGCCGCACTGCCCGTCATGGGCGCGGGGTCCGCCTCGGCGGCCGGTGCCTTCAAGTGCCAGCCCACGTCCCACGACTACGTGGTCGTCAAGGAGAAGGCCGCGGTCCACGCCAGTTTCTCGGCGAACGCCAGGGTGGTCGACTACGTCTACAAGAACAACGAGGTGCACGCCTACTGGGACTGCACCAACTCCTCGGGCAACCCTTGGGTCTGCATCGGCAGCTGCCGCGTCGACGAGGACTCCATCTCGGGACGCTGGGTCTACCGCGGGTACCTGAGGGGCTGACCCTCACATGATGTTCCGGTGAGCCGGGCCCGTCCCTGTCGCAGGGGGCGGGCCCGTTCCGTTTCCGGGTCAGCCGCCGGTCGGCTCGCCGTGCAGGCGGACCGTGCTGAGGATCTTCATGATGGTCTTCTCGGGCACCTCGCCCTTGACGCCCTTGGCACCGAAGAAGCTCCACGCGACGAAGTCACCGGCGGAGTTCTTGAACCCGAACGTCACCGCCTTGCCGTCGCTCGCGCACTTGCCCTTGTCGGGCGTGTCCTCCGAGTGCGCCCAGGCGACGCTGCCCTTCACGCCCGAGGCGGTGGTGTAGGGCTTGGCCTTGTCATCCGCCTTGACGCTCTTCTTGTCCGGCTGCGTATAGCCGCCGTACACCCACCAGGCCACCTGGTTGACCGCGACCTCGTCCGTGTTCTTGGCGCCGTCCGCGCCCTTGGTGCCCGCCCCGGCCAGGGACTCGGTCTCGGTCCGGCCGTCCTTGTTGTCGTCGCTCGTGCACCACTTGGACTTGTAGAACGCCGGTGCCGACATGATGATCAGCGGCTTGCCGTCGTCGGACTTCTCGTCCTCGAAGAAGACGGACGAGGTCGGGGAAGCCACCTCCCAGTCCGCGGGGACGTCGAAGGCGGTGCCCCACTTGGGGTTGATGACGACCTTCCAGCCCTTGACGGTGGGCTGCGCCGCCTCGCCGCCGCGTGGGTTGTCGTCCGAGGCGGAGGCGCTCGGCTCCTCGGCCGACGGGCTCGTCGCGACCTTGTCGTCCTTGCCGTTCTTGCCGCCGTCGGCCGTGTCGTCCTTGTCGCCGCCCAGCACCAGGAAGCCGGTGACACCGGCCGCCACGACCACCGCCGTGGCCGCGATGATCGCGACCAGCTTCGTCCGGCTGCCGCCGCCTCCGCCCTGCGGCGGCTGCGGGGGCTGCGGCACGCCGGCCGGCCCGGGGGCACCCCACTGCGGCTGCTGCCCATAGGGGTTGGGCTGCTGCTGGTATCCCGGCTGCTGGTAGGGATTCGGCTGCTGGTACCCCGGCTGCTGGTACGGGTTGTTCGCTTGCGGGTTCTGCTCGCCCCCGGGCGGCTGCTGTCCTGGCCACATGGGCAGCCACCCTAGCCGCGCCCCGGACACGATTCGGTCACCGCCCGTGGACATGGACGTAGCAACCCGGAGACAGCCCGGTGTGGATGTCGCGCGCCGGGATGCGGCGGTCGTCACACCGGCCTGGCCAGGCGTCTCTACTCGTGAGTAACATGCGGCCATGAGCGCAGACCAGATGTCCATCGGCGAGATGCTCGCCGCCACGGTGCCCATGGCACGCACCCTGAACCTCGAGTTCCTGGAGACCTCGCCGGACCGGGCGGTGGTGTCGCTGCCGGACCAGGGCGAGTACCACAACCACGTGGGCGGCCCGCACGCCGGTGCGATGTTCACGCTCGGCGAGTCCGCCAGCGGGGCGATCGTGCTGGCCGCGTTCGGGGACCAGCTCTCGCGCGCCGTGCCGCTCGCCGTCAGCGCCGAGATCTCCTACAAGAAGCTGGCGATGGGCGCCGTCACGGCCACGGCCACCCTGGGCCGCCCGGCCGCCGAGGTCGTCGCGCAGCTGGACGCCGGTGAACGCCCCGAGTTCCCGGTGGCCATCGCCATCCAGCGCGCCGACGGTGCCGTCACCGGCGAGATGACCGTGGTGTGGACCCTGCGGCCCAACGGCTGATCAGGCGGTCGCGTGCGCGTCGGCCCCGGCCGGGCGCCGGCGCCATCGCGGGGCAGGCCGCCGCGTCCCGGTGCCTCGGGAGCACGCCGTCCAGCTCCCCGAGGAAGACCCGGAGTCACGCCACGAACTCCGGCCCCAGGTCGGGTCGTTCGCAGGCCGTCCTGACCATCGTGCGCAGACAGTCGGCCATGTCGCCGGTGTCGTGGCGCAGGCCCTTGAAGACCACTCCGTGCACCGTGCCGTCCGCGGCCATCTCCTGCAGGGCGTCGATCGGCTGGATCTCGCCGCCCCGGCCCGGCGGGGTGCGCTCCAGGACGGGGAAGACGGCCGGGTCGAGGACGTAGCGGCCGATGACGGCGTAGAGACTGGGCGCCTGACGCCGGGCCGGCTTCTCGAGCAGACCCCGTGACGCGGACGAGGTCCTCCTGGCCGGTCGGCTCGACGGCGGCGCAGCCGTAACGGTGGATCCGGTCGGGCGGGACCTCCATCAGGGCGACCACGCTGCCGAGCCGGCGGTCGCGGACGTCGAGCATCCGGCTCGGCAGCGCCTCGCGCGGGTCGATCAGGTCGTCGCCGAGGAGGACCGCGAAGGGCTGATCGCCGACATGACGGCGGGCGCACACCACGGCGTGGCCGAGGCCGAGCGGGTCGCCCTGGCGGAGGTGGTGGACGCCCGCCGGCCGCGCCGGATCGCGCACCCTTGGGCGTCGCCTTCGTGGCGGGCAGGAAGCGGGTGCCGAGACCGGCGGTCTGCGCGACCGCCTTGCGGACGGTGCGGGCGGGGGCTGCGGGGGCTGCGGGGGCGGAAGGGTGGGGGGCGATCATGCGGCTCATGCCGGCGCGGGGAGCTGAGAGCGCGCCGAGAGCCACATGGGAGCGCGCTGTGGAGTTGGAGATTGTGTGGACCATTCGCCTTTGAGTGCGCACAACTTGTGGTCCCCGGCACCCGCGTTTTCGAAAGCCGGTGCGGATACCGCCGGTAACATATCTGAATTTCCCGCTTTTTGAACTTGGGTCATCCGAACTCCTTGTTACCTGTCAGTCGTATGTGCGAAAGTGAGCCGGCTCACAGTCAAGTCCGCAGTTGACGCGGCATAGGTATGCACCAATCACGCACCTGCTTTCCGACGGACGCGCAATTCGCCTGCCGTTCTGCGGCTGGAAGGAAATGGTTCCGTGCAATCCCCCACCCCCCCACGCCCGCCGTACGCGCCACGACCCGGATCGGGACCCGCGGAGTCCGACCGCAATCTCCTCGCCCGGGTCGGTGAACCCGCCGAAGGGCCACGCGCCGTCGCGCTGTTGCTGGCCCGGCACTGGCGCGCGGTCTACGAATACGCCGTGATCTGCCTGGCGTCCTCCGAGGATTCCGCGTCGATGGCGGCGGCCGCCGCCTTCCGCAGGGAACTCGCCCGGCCGGGCGGCGGAGCCCTGCGTCCGCGGCTGCTCACCGCCGTCCGGGACACGGTCGGGGAGTGGGCCGCCGATGACGGCATTTCCGGAGTACTGCCGGAACTGCGCAAAACCGTCGGCGCCCGCGGCCTGCGCGCCGCCCGGCCCGGGACACCCGAAAGGCGACGCCTCGCCGAGCGCGCTTTCCGCAGCCTTCCGGGGGCTTCCCAATGCCTGCTCTGGCACACGGACGTCGAGGCCGAACCCATATCCGTACCGGCCGGTCTGCTGGGAGTGGACGCCGGTACCGCGTCGGCCGCCCTGGAACAGGCGCGCGAGCAATTCAGGTCTGGGTGCGTACGTGCCCACCGCGAACTCGCACCGACGCAGGAATGCCGCTACTACAACCGCCTGCTGGACGTTCCCATGCGTCGTGGCGGGGCGCTGCTCCCGGACGTGCAGCGGCATCTCATGGCATGCCGCTACTGCCGTCACGCCGCCGAACAACTCAGCCATTTCGAGGACGGTCTGGAAGACCTGCTCACCGAGACGGTGCTCGGCTGGGGCGGCCGCCGCTACCTGGAATCGCGGCCGGGCCGCGTCGAGGGCCAGGGCGCCCTGCCCGCCGGTGGACGCCACCGCCTCCGGCCCCGAGCCCTGCCGGTGGCCGGGCGGCCCGGGGCGCCGAGGAGGCACGCCAAGGCGCTGGCCGCCGCCGTCGGGGTGACCTCCCTCGTGCTGCTCGCGACCCTGCTCGCCGCCCGGGGCTGGACCGAGGAGGGCGGCACCGCCGGCCCGCAGGCCACCTGGGGCGCGGTAAGCGGCCACTCCGTCGACCCCGACGGCGCGGGACCCTCGTCCGTCGGACCGGACTCCGTGGCACCCTCGGCCGCCGCTTCCCCGTCGGCCGCCTCCGCCGGTACCGCCGCCGAAGTGGCCCGGGGGCGGCTGCGCAACCTCGACGAACACCTGTGCGTCGACGTCCTGGGCGGCCGCGCCCGGGCCGATGCCCGCATCGTGCTGACCGCCTGCTCCACGGGTGGGTCCCAGCAGTGGTCGTACCAGCACGACGGCGTCCTGCGCAGCGCCGCCGACCCCACTCTGTGCCTCGGCTCCGACGCGGCCAAGGGCTCGGTCGCCCTGGTCGGCTGCCTCGTGCACGCGGGAGTCGTCCGCTACGACCTGACCGTCCGCGGTGAACTCCTGCCGCGCGGCGGGAAGGGGCTGGCTGTCGCCCCCGGGAAGGGCCGGGACGTGATCGTCACCGGCCGCGACGGATCCGAGGCGCAGCGCTGGGCGCTGGAACCGGCCGCCGCCCCCCGAGGGCCGGGGGAGTCCCCGCAGAAGCGGGCAGAGGACGCTCCGCGGGAGAGCCGCCGGGAGCGCGAGCAGCGGCCGTACGACGCCCCGCCCGGGCAGCGGCCCGTACCGCCGCGCACCGAGCCCGGGCAACTGCCGCAGGAGCGGTACGGGACGCGGTTCGCGCAGGTGGGCTGCTGCGGGGCGGCCGAGTCAGGGGCCGGCGGGGCCGGCGAGGCGGACGGGGCCGGGGCTGATGGGGCCGGTGGGTCCGCGCCGCAGGCCCGATCCGGCGTCCTCGGGCGAGCACCGGCCACCGTCGCCGACGCCGTGACGACGCTGCACTCCGCGGTGCGCTTGCCGTAGACGCGGTACGGGGTGGTCGCCCGGGGGGCGAGCGGGGCCTCCCCGCCCAGGCCGCCTGCGCGGGCGCCGGGAGGGCCGGATGGCCGACAGGCGCCTGGCATCGAACCGGAACAAACTGGTACTCCTCCTGAGTCCGCCCGCAGAACCCAGGGAGTCACCCATGCCCGAGGCCCCGCGCCAGGACAGCAGGACCGCGCCGACCGACGAGGAACTGCGCACGCTGGACGCCCACTGGCGGGCCGCCAACTACCTGGCGGCCGGTCAGATCTACCTGCTGGCGAACCCCCTGCTCACCGAGCCGTTGCGACCCGAACACATCAAGCCGCGGCTGCTGGGCCACTGGGGCACCTCACCCGGGCTGAACCTCGTCCACACCCACCTCAACCGCGTGATCAAGAACCGGGGGCTCGACGCCCTGTGCGTCTGGGGCCCGGGGCACGGCGGGCCGTCGGTCCTCGCCAACTCATGGCTGGAGGGCAGCTACAGCGAGAAGTACCCGGACGCGT
>NZ_JBEOXI010000006.1:0-69408 GCF_040296465.1 Streptomyces sp. NPDC002130 | reverse complement strand
CGTCGAAGGGGTCCACCTGCTCTGGCTGCTGGACCCGGAGCACGTCGACCTGGCCTCCGTGCACCGCAGTTACTTCGGGGGTCTGGCGTCCCGGCTTCGGCCGGGGTCATAGGCGCGGCTGACGTGCCCACGGCGTCGAGCAGCGTCCGTCGCTCCTGGGCGCTTCACCGCCAGGTCGCGGTGTCCGGGTCGATGCCGTGGGCCCGGGCGCTCGCGTCGACGATCCGGCGGAACCACGTGGCGAGGCCGGGCCGGGGGCGGGCACGGGACTCATCTCGAACGCGTTGTAGTAGTCGCTCACGCACCCTACCCTCCGGCCTCACGCGGCGTGAGGGTCAAGCCGGTCGGTGCGTCAGCCTCGTCGGCGCTGCCCGCCGTAGAAGGTGCCCCCGGCGACGAGCAGGGTCAGTACGGCGGTGATCGCGAGGGTGATCTCCGTGGTGTTCCGCTGGTCGGGGCTGTCGGGCAGCCGGGGGTCGAGCAGCCCGAGGGGGTCCTTGCGGATCTCGACGCGGTCACCGGGCCGGGCCTGCCCGAAGCAGTTCTCCTGCTGGGACACCTCGTACGTGGTCCGCTCGCCGCCGAGCTCCCGGACCGTGCAGGACATGTCCGGCCCGCGCCGCTGGTCCCGGTCGACGACCTGGGTCACCACGGCGTCGACGGGCTCTCCGACGGTCTTCATGTACGCCTCGTACGCGGCGGGTCCGGCGAACAGCATCAGCGCGAAGCCGGCGAAGGAGACGAGCGTCGCCGCTCCGGCCCGGTGCCAGGAGCCGCCGACGACGCAGGCGGCGACCGCGATGGTCGCCAGGGCGACGACGACTCCGGCCCAGGTCATCCACTGCCCGAGCGCGGCACCGAGGAGGAGCAGGGCGGGCACCAGCACGGCCCACAGCACGGAGCTGACGGTCTTGCGTCCGCCGGACGGGGTGGGCCGCGAACTGCCCGCCCCTCCGGCGCCGTCGGCCGCCACCGCCGTACCGGACGCGCTCATGGTCCCGGCCCCTGTCACTCGAACGTTCGTTGGCGCCCGCCACGATATCCAAGCGGCCCACGCCCCGGCGCACCGGAACCGGATCGGCCCCCGGTCAGCCCGGAAGCCCGGCGACCAGCGGCTGCCTCCCCTCGCAGCGCTCGTCCTGCTCCGCCGTGGCCTTCTCGGCCAGGGCGTTGACGGCGGCGTTGAACCGCTCCATCGAGGTGGGACGGTCCGGGCCCAGGACGTACTCCTTGAGGATCCGGCGCTCGGGTGCCATCGGGTCGTGCCGCGGCTCGCGCACCGAGTCGAGGATCTGCGGCAGCCGGGCGCAGTCCCGGTCGAGGAGATAGGCGCCCCCTGCGGTGGTGTAGGCCGCCCGGAAGTCCTCGTCGGGCAGGTCGTTCGCGTTGGTCAGCGCGTACGGCTTGAGGCTCGCCACGAAGTCCGCGACCACCGAGGAGACATCGCTGATCAGCATGTCCGCCTGGTCGAAGCATTCGTACAAGGTGGGCAGTTGCTTGAGGATCACCTGGTGCCGGACCGGACCCCGGCTCTCCCAGAAGAGCCGGTGCCACTCGGCCCGCAGCTCGTGCCACTCCGCCTCCCCCTCCAGACCGGCGACCCGCGCCTCGCGCGTCTGCTGCGCGTCGTCGCCGGCGAGCCGCCCGGACAGTTCGCCGAGCCGGGCCTGGATCTCGGCGAGCCGCGGCCGGGCGACGGCCATCGCGGCCTCGGCCTCCCGGGCGTCGCGCCGCTCGTTGTCGGCGCGCAGCAGCTCACGGATGGCCCGGTCCGCCTCGGCCGCCACGCGTGAGCGCTTGCCCGTGAGGGGATGCGGCTTGTAGAGGACCCGTACGTTCTCGGCGAGCAGCTTCTCGATCAGCGGCACGCCCATCGGGATCAGGGACGTGTGGCAGTCGTCGTCGCTCCAGCCCTCCCAGGTCGGCGCGTACAGCACGGTCGGCAGCGGCCCCGGCACGTGGTCGGCGTGCAGCCGGATCGACGACAGCTGCGGGCGGCCCACCTCGACGATCGCCTCGTCGCTGATGGCGTGCCGCACCCGCTGGTAGCGGTCCCGCCCGGCCCGGCCGGCCACCCAGATCTCGTCGTACACCTTGCTCACCCGGTTGCTGCTGGCGAGCTTGTCGCTGTCGCCGTGCCCGATGAACACGTGCTTGGCCTCGGCGACGCGCAGCATGTGCACGTTCTTGCCCGCGTTGCCCGGGTAGAGCACCAGCCGCAGCTCGGGCAGCTCCAGCTGCGCCACGTCGTCGGCCTTCGGCACGCACACGACCGGGATCGACGTACGGCCGAGGTAGCGGAACGAGGCACGCTCCCGCAGGATGATCAACGGCCGCCGGTCGAGCTGCTCCAGTGTCTCGATCCACATGTTGACCTGGTACATGAAGTCCCGGGACACGGACGCGAAACTGAAGTACAGCGCCACCTCCGGCCGGTATCCGGCGAGTTGGCGGTTGACCTCGGCGATCACCTCGTCCCCCGACGGCATCCGGCGGGCCCGGCGCAACTGCCCCAGCAGCGCCACCACGGCCGCGACCGCGAGCCCGGCGGTGAGTGCGAAGCCGATGCCCGCGGGCTGCCAGGCCCCCACCGCGAGCGCGACGAGCAGCCCCGCGTGGGCGGGCAGGTCCAGGTGCAGCAGCTTGCGCAGGAAACGCCGGTAGAGGAGAGCGGGGGGCGACTGCGGAATGCCCGCCCCGCTCATGTCGAGGTTGCGCACGACGACCGGCAGCGCGCGCCGTCGCCGGATGGCGTGATGCACCGCCGTGTACAGGATCACCAGGGTGAAGTGGGCGGCGAACACGGCCGGCGCGGCCACCAGGACCGCGCCCGGCGCGTCCATCCGGTCGGCGAGGGCGAGCAGCATCACCGTCCGTACGGCGAACCGCATCGTGCGGGTCAGCTGCAACGCGGCCAGCCGCCGCACGAAGGCAGGCGAGCGCGTGTGCAGCACCTCGTCCGCGGCGTACGTCACGGCCGAGGCGACGGCGAAGCCCCACAGCGACGGGAGCAGCGCGAAGACGGGCAGTGCGGCGAATCCGGCGGCGAACAGGAACACAAGCAAAAGGTCGGTCTTCCCGCGCACACGCAGGACACCGCACAGCCAACGGAACGTCATAAGACAGGATTCCTCTGGGGAAAGGATGTGATTTCCGGAGTGGCGTGCGGTGGGGCGAACGCCGGCGTATGCGCGATACGCCTGTTCGACGGCGGTGAAGGGCGAATGGTTGTACATCCACCGTTGGCTATTACGTCACCGTGACTTCATCTCCCGGTTGACCTGCCGCACGCGAGCCCGCAGCGCCTCCCGCACGGGCAGCGAGCGCAGTACCTCGGTCAGGTGCTCGGCGGTCCGTACGTTGCACCGCCCCAGATCGACCAGGGCGAACGGCTCGTCGCTCGCGCCGGTCACCGGGTCGACGCTCAGCGACGGCAACACGACCCCGACTCCGGCGAGGGCCTCCCGCAGCGATTGCACGATCTCTTCGGTCGAGCGCACGTTCTCTTACCTCCACGCTGAGTTTGTGATTCACCACACAGCGTGGCCGACGCGTCCCTAACCTGGCCATATACGGCGGTCCAACAACCCGATCTGTTCGACACGGAGTTGCCCATGCCCGGATCAAGAGACCTCGACCCGTCCTCCTCCCCGCGAGCCCTCCTGGGCGCCGAACTGCGCCACGCCCGCGAGAAGGCCGGCCTGAGCCAGGAGGAACTGGGCCAGCGGCTGTTCGTGAGCGGGTCGTTCATCGGGCAGTTGGAGGCGGGGACGCGGAGGCTGCAGCGGGAGTATGCGCGGTTGCTGGACGAGGTGCTGGGGACGGAGGATTTCTTCCAGCGGAACTGTGCGGCGGCGGCGAAGTCCAAGTACCGCGAGCACTTCGCAGAAGCGGCAGAGGTGGAGGCGCAGGCCGCGGCCATCAGGGAGTACACATCGATGCTGATTCCCGGACTGCTCCAGACGCCCGCCTACGCACGAGCCGTCAGCCGCGCTTACCAGCCCTCAGCGGCAGACGAGGTCATCGAGGCGCTGGTGACAGGCCGGATGGAGCGGGCGCGGATCCTCCGCGATCCAACAAGGCCTTTGTTGTGGACGGTGATTGACGAGGCCGCACTGCGCCGCGCGACGGGCGGGCCGGAGGTGATGGCGGGGGCTCTACGCCACCTCATCGGCCTGATTCGCGGGAACCGCGTCATCGTTCAGGTGCTGCCGTTCGACGCAGGGGCTCACCCGGGGATGCAGGGGTGCGTCAGGGTGATGGACTTCGACGACGCCCCTCCACTCGCCTACCTGGAAGGGGTCGACACCGGGCAACTGGAGGACGACCCCGCCACCGTCGCGCGCTACAGGCTCTACTTCGAGCTCCTCACGGCTTCGGCGCTCTCGCCTGAGAAGTCTCTGGCCCTCCTCGATGCGATGGCGCAGGATTACGACCATGAGGAACACGCCTGAGTGGTACAAGTCCAGTTACAGCGGCGGCACCGGCGACAACTGCCTGGAGGTCACCCAGGCATTCCCCGATGTCATCCCCGTCCGCGACTCCAAGACCCCCCACGGCCCGAAGCTCGTGTTCCGGGCCACTGCCTGGTCCGCGTTCGTCGAGAACCTCAAGGACGAGACGGCCTAAGCTTCGGGACCCGGGCTTCGAGCCCTCTTTTCAAGGAATGGGTGGAGGGCTCAACCCGCCCTCCCACCCTACGTGTTGACGTGACGCGTTCGGCTTGCCACGGACGGTGACAGCCCTCTAACGTTCGTGCACAAGCAACAGCCCCCGCCAGGTGCGCCAACACCTGCGGGGGCTTGACCAACAAGATCGAAGGACAAGTTCGATCCCATGGCTGAAGCCAACTTTAGTGCTGCCTCCCCGTCCGCGCACCCCATGGCGGGGCCGGGCTACGGCAAACGCACGACCCCCGACCAACTCCCGGGTACGAAGAACGACTTCGCACACCTCCCACCCCGCGAAGCCGCCATCGCCGCCTACCTCGACCGGCTCCCCGACGGCGCCGACATCTCCGTGAAGACGCTGGCCAAGCAGCTCCCCTACGGCCAGTGCGCCCTCGGCACCGCCCTCAACCGCATCCAGCAGGCGGGACACCTGCGCCGGGGCCGGGAGTGCATCACGGCGGGCGACGGCAGCTCCCGCTGGATCACCCGTTCGTGGTGGTCCGGTACCGCACGGGATGACGACTGGTGGGCCGCCTTCACCCGCGGCGACGTACCGCAGCAGGCGGCACGCCCCACCCGCTCCCGGGCCCACATCCTCCTGGCCGCCCTCGGCCGCACCGCACCCGTCCTGACCCTCTCCGAGACCGACTGCGCGACCCTCGCCCCACTCGTGACGGACTGGTTCGAACGGGGCGCCTCGGAGGACGACGTACTGCGTGCGCTCACGGCCGGCCTGCCGACGCCCGTCCACCACCCCGCCGCCCTGGTCCGCGACCGCCTGACCAGCAAACTCCCGCCTCCGCCCACCCCGCGTCCGCCTCTCCGGGTCCTGGAGTGCGCGAACTGCGGCACCCCGGGGCGTCCGGAAACCCTGCCAGGGGGGCGTTGCAGCTCCTGCCGGGGTGAACGCGCCCCCGCGCAACCCCCCGCACCCCTGCCCGCCCCCACAGTCCACGACCACGCGGCCCAGATCCGCGCTGCGATGTCCCTGCGCCGCCGCGGTGACGCCGACTGAGGACAATGGACTCATGAACCACGCTCAGCTCACCGCCCTGGGCCGTGCCCTCCGTCTCCTCGGCGAGCACGGGGAGGCCCTCACCTCCGACACCCCGGACGGCAAACTGCACGAGGTCAGGGCCGACCTGAAGCGCGCGCTGGACCTGCTGGAGGACAGCGTGACCACGGCGGCGCCCAGCACCCGCTGCCCCGAGCATCCGAACGGCCCGGTCGACGAGGCCGCCCCCGACCTGTGCCTGCTGTGCGAGACACGGCGCCGGGCGGCCCGCCGGGCGGAGTTCAACGGGCCCGCCCCCCAGCAGCAGCCCGCCGAACCCGCACCGTCCCGCTACGGCGTGCGCGGCGACCGCCCCCAGCCCCAGCAGCGCTGGCTGGCGGAGCTGTGGAACGGCCAGGCCTGGCAGCTGTGCGGCACCCCGCGCCGGGACCGCCGGGAGGCGGAGCTGTTCATCGCGGCCCAGCGCAAGGCTCCCCGGGCCGCCATGGCGTACCGGCTGGTGCACGAGTTCACCGACTACGAGGTGCTGCGGGTGTGGGGGACGCCGATGCGGGTCGACATCGAACCCATGGGCAACTTGTAGGTCACCCCAGCAGCGGCAGGGGCCGGAACTCGTGTCCCTCCCACAGCCGCCGCGACCGCTCCTCCGGGTACGCCGTGACCACCGGCTCCGCGTCCAGCACCTGCACCAGCCGCCGCTCGTCGTCGTACGCCGGCCAGCCCGGGTCCCCCGTCCTCGCGAACCCCGACCAGGACGCGCGGAAACGGGACGACAGCGCGAGCACCTCCGCGGACGGCTCCGTGCCCGCGAAGAGCAGCAGCCCCAGGTCCGCCCCGAACGTGCCGAAGAGCAGCGGAATGTCCAGGGCGTGGCAGGCGCCGAGCGCGCCGCCGTTGCCCGGGGCCGGCCAGGTCAGTTCGTAGACGTGGGCGCGTCCGCCGCCCGCGCGCTGTGCCTCGGCCAGGTGCAGGGTGGGCATGCTGAACAGCCAGTCCGTCTGGACGCGTTCGTAGAGCTCCGAAGGGGAGGCCTCCGGGAAGGCCGTGCGGTAGGCCTGTTCACCGTCGGGGCCGGGGGCGAAGAGACGGAGGGCCGAGGCCGCCCGCTCCTCGCCGATCTGGCCGAGTTGGCCCGCCATGGCGATGAAGAGGCGGTACTCGTCGCGGTTGTGGCCGACGAGCAGCTCGACGTCCTTCGCGGCACCGGCCGCCAGTGCCTGCCACGGCGTGGCCGACAGCACCTCGCCGTCGACGACGGGTGAGAACGGCGTGACCGTCGGAGCCGCCTGGCCCCAGCGGTCGATGTACTGGGGCATTTTCGGGCCCAGCGTCTCGCCCGCCGAGGTCAGTCGGCTCGGAGCGATCGTCGACAGGTCGGCGACCGTGGGGCGCAAGCCCATCTCGGCGGCGAGGGCGGTGCCGATGTCGCGGGCCAGGGCGTCGGAGAAGAACGTCCCCGGCACGCTCTGCGCGATGGCCCGCCGCAACAGACCGGCCGCGCGCGGCATGGAGAGCAGCGAGGCGACCGAACCGGCGCCGGCCGACTCACCGAAGACGGTGACCTGGTCGGGGTCGCCGCCGAAGGACTCGATGTTGTCGCGCACCCACTCCAGGGCGGCCACCTGGTCGAGCAGGCCGCGGTTGGCGGGGGCTCCCTCGATGTGGGCGAAGCCCTCCATGCCGACTCGGTAGTTGAGGGACACGACCACCAGATCACCGTCGGCGGCGATGTGCCGGGCGTCGTAGCCGGGGCTGCCGGCGTGGCCGAGCTTGTAGGCGCCGCCGTAGATCCACACCATCACCGGGCGGTGAGCCGCCGGGTCGGGATCTGGGGTCCAGACGTTGACCGTGAGCCACTCGTCGCCCTGGGGCACGTCGATCAGCCCCGGGCCGCCCATCAGGCCGAGGTCCTGCGGGGGCGGCGGGCCGAAGGCGTACGCGTCGCGTATGCCGTCCCAGCTCTCGGCGGGGCGCGGCGCCTGGAAGCGGGCCTCGCCCACCGGGGGCGCGGCGAAGGGGATGCCCCGGAAGACGGCGAGGCCCTCTTCCTTCCGTCCGCGTACCGCACCGGCGGTGGTGCGCACCACCGGGCCGGGCTGCTCGGAATGGCCGCCCGGCGAGGGGCGGGAGTCGGTCGTCGTCATGTGCGGGTCTCCTCACGGGGTGCCGGTGAACAAGCGTCCGGTCAGTCTCCTTGACTGACGCAAGCAAAGCCAGGCACCCCGTTCGGAGTCGGGTCAGCTGAGGGTCTTCAGCGCCGCCGGGTTGTACGGGGCGAGCTCCTCGAAGCGGCCGTCGAGCACCTTGCGGGCCCACTCGGGGTCCTGGAGCAGGGCGCGGCCGATGGCGACCATGTCGAACTCGTCGCGCTCGAAGCGGTCGAGGAGGTTGTCGAGGTCGCCGACCTCGGCGCCCTCGCCCTGGAAGGACTTGAGGAAGTCGCCGCCGTCCAGGCCGACCGAGCCGACGGTGATGGTGGGCTTGCCGGTGAGCTTCTTGGTCCAGCCGGCCAGGTTCAGGTCCGAGTCGTCGAACTCGGGAACCCAGTAGCGGCGGGTGGAGGCGTGGAAGGCGTCGACACCGGCGGCGGCCAGCGGCGCGAGGATGGACTCCAGCTCCTCCGGCGTCTCGGCGAGGCGGGCGCGGTAGGCCTCCTGCTTCCACTGGGAGTAGCGGAAGATGACGGGGAAGTCGGCGGACACGGCCTCGCGGACGGCCGCGACGATCTCCTCGGAGAGCTTGGCTCGGGCGACCCGGTCGCCGCCGTAGGCGTCGGTGCGGCGGTTGGTGCCCTCCCAGAGGAACTGGTCGAGCAGGTAGCCGTGGGCGCCGTGCAGCTCGACACCGTCGAAGCCGATGCGCTCGGCGGCGGCAGCGGCCTCGGCGAACGCGCCGATCACGGCGTCGATGTCGGCCTGGGTCATGGTCTTGCCGGTGGGCTCGTCGGCGCCGATGCGCAGCCCGGAGGGGCCGACGGCCGGGGCGTCGGCGAACGGGGGCTCGCCCTGGTTGCGGACCATGCCGATGTGCCACAGCTGCGGCACGATCGTGCCGCCGGCGGCGTGCACCGCCTCGGCGACCTTCGCCCAGCCCGCGAGCTGCTCGTCGCCGTGGAACCGCGGCACGCTGTCGCTCTGCCCGGCCGACTCGTGGCCGACGTAGGTGCCCTCCGTGACGATCAGGCCGACTCCGGCGGCGGCGCGGCGCGCGTAGTACGACACGACGTCCTCGCCGGGCACGCCGCCCGGGGAGAACATGCGGGTCATCGGCGCCATCGCGATCCGGTTCGGAACGGTCAGGCCGCCCAGCGTTACGGGCCGGGACAGGATTTCGGCGGCGCGGGAGGCGGAGGCGGCGACAGTCACGTGGGGGCTCACTTTCGGATACCGGAGGGTATGTGCATGCGCATAGGACCTAACCTTCAACCATCCGGGCCCACGCGGCCATCCCACCCCCGCTGTGATCCCGGACACGCGCCCCGCCCATGTCCCGGACACGCCCGAGGGCGGCACCTCCTGCCGGAACAGGAGGTGCCGCCCTCGGTAAGGACGTTGATCAACCCTGGGGTCGATCAGAAGTCCATGTCACCGCCCGGCATGCCGCCGCCGGCGGGCGCGGCGGCCTTCTCCGGCTTGTCGGCGATGACGGCCTCGGTGGTGAGGAACAGCGCGGCGATGGAGGCGGCGTTCTGCAGGGCAGAGCGGGTCACCTTCGCCGGGTCGATGATGCCCTCGGCGATCATGTCGACGTACTCACCGGTCGCGGCGTTCAGGCCGTGGCCGACGGTGAGGTTGCGGACCTTCTCCACGACGACGCCGCCCTCGAGACCACCGTTGACGGCGATCTGCTTCAGCGGGGCCTCCAGCGCGAGCTTCACGGCGTTGGCGCCGGTCGCCTCGTCACCGTCGAGCTCCAGCTTCTCGAAGACCTGGGAGGCCTGCAGCAAGGCCACGCCACCACCGGCGACGATGCCCTCCTCGACGGCCGCCTTGGCGTTGCGCACGGCGTCCTCGATGCGGTGCTTGCGCTCCTTGAGCTCCACCTCGGTGGCGGCACCGGCCTTGATGACCGCGACACCGCCGGCGAGCTTCGCCAGGCGCTCCTGCAGCTTCTCGCGGTCGTAGTCCGAGTCGCTGTTCTCGATCTCGGCGCGGATCTGGTTGACGCGGCCCTGGACCTGGTCGGCCGAGCCGGCACCGTCGACGATGGTGGTCTCGTCCTTGGTGATGACGACCTTGCGGGCCTTGCCCAGCAGGTCGAGCGTGGCGTTCTCCAGCTTGAGGCCGACCTCCTCGGAGATCACCTCGCCGCCGGTGAGGATGCCGATGTCCTGCAGCATCGCCTTGCGGCGGTCGCCGAAGCCCGGGGCCTTGACGGCGACGGACTTGAAGGTGCCGCGGATCTTGTTGACGACCAGGGTCGACAGGGCCTCGCCCTCGACGTCCTCGGCGATGATCAGCAGCGGCTTGCCGGACTGCATGACCTTCTCGAGGAGCGGCAGCAGGTCCTTGACGTTGCTGATCTTCGAGTTGGCGATCAGGATGTACGGGTCGTCGAGGACGGCCTCCATACGCTCCATGTCGGTGGCGAAGTACGCCGAGATGTAGCCCTTGTCGAAGCGCATACCCTCGGTGAGCTCCAGCTCCAGACCGAAGGTCTGGGACTCCTCGACGGTGATGACGCCTTCCTTGCCGACCTTGTCCATGGCCTCGGCGATGAGCTCGCCGATCTGGGTGTCGGCGGCGGAGATGGAGGCCGTGGAGGCGATCTGCTCCTTGGTCTCGACGTCCTTGGCCTGCTCCAGCAGGGCGGCGGAGACGGCCTCGACGGCCTTCTCGATACCGCGCTTGAGGGCCATCGGGTTGGCGCCGGCGGCTACGTTGCGCAGACCCTCCTTGACCAGGGCCTGGGCGAGAACGGTCGCGGTGGTCGTACCGTCACCGGCGACGTCGTCCGTCTTCTTGGCGACTTCCTTGACCAGCTCGGCGCCGATCTTCTCGTACGGGTCCTCGAGCTCGATCTCCTTGGCGATGGAGACACCATCGTTGGTGATCGTGGGCGCGCCCCACTTCTTCTCGAGGACGACGTTGCGGCCCTTGGGGCCGAGCGTCACCTTGACGGCGTCCGCGAGCTGGTTCATGCCGCGCTCGAGGCCGCGCCGCGCCTCCTCGTCGAACGCGATGATCTTGGCCATGTGAAGTGGTCCCTCCAGGACTGGGGGTGATTACTTCGGAC
Organism: Streptomyces sp. NPDC002130; assembly: GCF_040296465.1. Taxonomy (NCBI): domain Bacteria; kingdom Bacillati; phylum Actinomycetota; class Actinomycetes; order Kitasatosporales; family Streptomycetaceae; genus Streptomyces; species Streptomyces sp. NPDC002130. The sequence goes on along the minus strand of NZ_JBEOXI010000006.1, from coordinate 58,488 downwards.
CGCGCCCGCGCCCGCGACGGACGGCTCGCTTGCCTTGTGGTTCCTTCCCACCCGGCCTGCGGGCCTCACCGACCCGGTCCTTACGTTGTCACTCTCACCTTCAGAGTGCTAACGCAATGATTAGCACTCGACCCCTGCGAGTGCAAGCGCCTCCGGGGGATCGGGCGGGGGCGTCAGCCGCCCGCGAACACCGCCCGGCGAGCCCTTCGAACACGCGGAAGGGCCCGCACCCCGGGGGGTACGGGCCCTTCTGAGAAGACCGGTCGCTTGAGCGTTGGTCGTGGTGCGCGTTCAGGCAGAGACGCGAACCATGTCGGCCTGCGGTCCCTTCTGACCCTGCGAGATCTCGAACTCGACCCGCTGGCCCTCTTCAAGGGTGCGGTAGCCGTCCATCTGAATCGCGCTGTAGTGGACGAAAACATCCGCACCACCGTCGACCGCGATGAAGCCGTACCCCTTCTCCGCGTTGAACCACTTGACGGTGCCCTGAGCCATGCCTAACTCCCCTATTACTGGCCCTTGCACAGATCCACACTTCGCGGACCCGGGTCAGACCTCACCCCCCACGGTTGGGGGCGTGCGCCGGAACGCGTCGACCGCGGCTGAATGTATCTGTCCAACTGCCGTCTGCAACAGGTCAATCGGACGAGAATTCTGGACGCGCAGGGTCCGGAATGTGGGGAGAATTCGCCCGAATTCAGGGCAAGTCGGGCCACACAAAGGGAACAAAAGCCGCAAAAGACATACACACTTTGGCTACATCTTGTCGGGCTCGTAGCGGGAATTCAGGGTTCCGATCAGGGAATCGGGACCGCGTTCCCCAACTGTACCGCGCTCAACCACACAGAATTGCCCCCTCCGCTTCTCTCACGGAGGGGGCAATTCGATAAACTCTCAGTGACCGTCGTTACCGAAGGTAACAATCAAGCCGGTCGACCGGTTCAGCCGCCGGCGACGGCAGGAATGATCGACACTCCGGCACCGTCCGGCGTGGCCGTCTCCAGACCCTGTTCGAACCGCACGTCGTCGTCGTTGACGTACACGTTGACGAACCGCCGCAGCTTGCCCTGGTCGTCCAGCACCCGGGCGGCGATCCCGGTGTGGTTCTTCTCCAGATCGGCGATGACCTCACCGAGGTTCGCGCCCTCGGCGGCGACCTCGGCCTGCCCGCCGGTGTAGGTGCGCAGGATGGTGGGGATGCGAACGGTGACGCTCATGACTTCAAAACCTCCGGTTGGGGTGGCGGACCTGCTTTCAGGGGCGCGGGGAACTGCGCGACCAGCCCCCCACGGGCCCGCAGCCGACAACGATCAGACGAGCCCGGCCTCACGGAACGAATCAAGGTTGGGGCGAATGGTCGCCGTCAGACCCGTGTCCGCCACCGCGTCCAGCGTCTTGAGGCCATCCCCGGTGTTGAGCACCACCGTCGTCTTCGACGGATCCAGCAGCCCGGTCTCGATCAGCTTCTTGGTGACACCCACGGTCACACCACCGGCGGTCTCCGCGAAGATCCCCTCGGTCCGCGCAAGGATCTTGATCGCCTCGACGACCTGCTCGTCCGTAACGTCCTCCACCGCACCGCCGGTCCGCCGCGCGATGTCCAGCACGTACGGCCCGTCCGCCGGGTTGCCGATGGCGAGGGACTTGGCGATCGTGTCCGGCTTCTGCGGGCGCACCACGTCGTGCCCGGCCTTGAACGCCGTGGACACCGGCGAACAGCCGAGCGCCTGCGCACCGAAGATCTTGTACGGCTTGTCCTCGACCAGACCGAGCTTGATCAGCTCCTGGAGGCCCTTGTCGATCTTCGTCAGCTGCGAGCCGGAGGCGATCGGCACGACGAGCTGGTCCGGCAGCTGCCAGCCGAGCTGCTCACAGATCTCGTATGCGAGGGTCTTGGAACCCTCCGCGTAGTACGGCCGCAGGTTGACGTTGACGAAGCCCCAGCCCTCACCGGCCGGGTCGCCGATCAGCTCGGAGCAGAAGCGGTTCACATCGTCGTAGTTGCCCTCGATGCCGACGAGCTCGCCGCCGTAGATCGCGGCCATGACGACCTTGCCCTGCTCCAGGTCGTGCGGGATGAACACGCAAGAGCGGAAGCCGGCGCGGGCCGCGGCGGCACCCACGGCGCCGGCGAGGTTGCCGGTGGAGGAGCAGGAGAGCGTGGTGAAGCCGAAGGCGCGGGCGGCCTCCAGGGCCTGGGCGACGACGCGGTCCTTGAAGGAGTGCGTCGGGTTGCCGGAGTCGTCCTTCACGAACAGCTTGCCGGCGTCGACACCCAGCTCGCGCGCGAGGTTGTCGGCCTTGACGAGCGCGGTCCAGCCCGGGTTGATGTTCGGCTTGTCCGCCACGTCGGCCGGGACGGGCAGCAGCGGGGCGTAGCGCCAGATGTTCGCGGGGCCCGCTTCGATGCGCTTGCGGAGCTCTTCGGTGTCGTAGGCCGAGAAGTCGTAGGCGATCTCCAGCGGGCCGAAACACTCCTCGCACGCGAAGACCGGGCCGAGGGGTACGCGGTGGCCGCACTCGCGGCAGCTGAGCGCTGCGGCGGGGCCGAGGTCTACGGTGGATTCAGTGGTGCTTGCAACAGTCTGCGCAGCCATGTGAGGCGAGGCCCTTTCTCCTCATCTTCCTCACGACGCATCTCGCCGTGAGACGGATTTGGCACCTTCCCGAGCCGGGAGCCTCGCGCGTGTGGTCGCCAGTGACCTACGAGTACCGACTGGAGGGTTGCCGGGGCTTCATCGGGCCGTTTCCCTCTGCCCCTCTGGATGAGCTGTATGTGGTTGTAGGCGGCGGGTGACCCCGGACATGCAATGGTCATCCGCGTTGTTCAAGACTGTAACCGACGACCAGGACAGTTGAGATAGTCGTCCGAACCGCGAGATGGATCACGGTCCGTCCCGCCTGGAGTACGCAGAGGAGCCGCCACGGTGCTGGAAGAAGTCGAGCGCTGGCTGAGCACCCGTTCCTGGTCCGCGAACGATCGCCCGCTCCACCAGATTCTCGCCGCCAAGCAGCGCACGGGCCAGACGGTCAGCGTCGTGCTGCCCGCGCTGAACGAGGAGGCGACGGTCGGCGACATCGCCGCCGTCATCCGTCACGACCTGATGCGGCAGGTCCCGCTCGTCGACGAACTGGTCGTCGTCGACTCGGGGTCGACCGACCGCACGTCCGAGGTGGCCGCCGCCGCGGGCGCGCGGGTGGTGCACCGGGACGGGATACTCCCGCGCCTGCCCGCCGTGCCCGGCAAGGGCGAGGTGCTGTGGCGCTCGCTGCTCGTCACCCGCGGGGACATCGTCTGCTTCGTCGACGCGGACCTGAGGGACTTCTCGTCCGACTTCGTCTCGGGGATCGTGGGCCCGCTGCTCACGGACCCGGACGTGGACCTGGTGAAGGCCATGTACGACCGCCCCCTCGCGGGCGCGGCCGGGCAGGGCGGCCGGGTCACCGAGCTGATGGCGCGCCCGCTGCTCAACATGCACTGGCCGCAGCTGGCCGGCTTCGTGCAGCCGCTCGGCGGCGAGTACGCGGCCCGCCGCTCGCTGCTGGAGCAGCTGCCGTTCCCCGTCGGGTACGGCGTGGAGCTGGGGATGCTGGTGGACGCCCTGCACCTGGTGGGCCTGGACGCCCTCGCCCAGGTGGACGTGGGGGTGCGCAAGCACCGGCACCAGGACGGGCAGGCGCTGGGCCGGATGGCCGCCGCGATCTACCGCACGGCCCAGCTGCGGCTGGCGCGCGGGCATCTGATCCGGCCGTCCCTGACCCAGTTCGAGCGGGGCACGGACGGCTTCGAGCCGCGGACGTACTCCGTGGACACCGAGGAGCGTCCGCCGATGGTGGAGATCGCCGAGTACCAGGCACGGAGAGCGGCCTGACCGGGCCGTTTTCGGCCGGGCGCGGCAGATCCGCACGTTTGAGCGTTTGGGAGCCGGGCTAGGTTGAGGCTTATGGCTTCGACGTACGGTGCTGCACAGGTGCTGGTGGCCTCCAACCGGGGTCCGGTCTCCTACACGGTGGGCGAGGACGGTTCGCTGGACGCCAAGCGGGGCGGTGGCGGGCTGGTCTCCGGGCTCTCCGCGATCGGCTCGGACGCGGACGCGCTGTGGGTGTGCTCGGCGCTCTCCGACGGCGACCGGGAGGCGGTGCGGCGCGGTGTCGGCGAGGACGGTGTGCGGATGCTGGACATCCCGGCCGACGTGCACGCCGACGCGTACAACGGCATCGCCAACTCGGTCCTGTGGTTCGTGCACCACATGCTCTACCAGACGCCGCTGGAGCCCGTCTTCGACGCGGAGTTCCGGCGGCAGTGGGCGTCCTACGAGGCGTACAACCGGGCGTTCGCCGAGGCGCTGGCCGAGGAGGCGGCGCGGGGCGCTGCGGTGGTGGTGCAGGACTACCACCTGACGCTGGTGCCGGGCATGCTCCGCGAGCTGCGGCCCGACCTGCGCATCGGGCACTTCTCGCACACGCCGTGGGCGCCGCCGGAGTACTTCCGGATGCTGCCGGACGACGTGGCGGGGCAGGTGCTGCGCGGCATGCTCGGCGCGGACCGGCTGGGCTTCCTCACCGAGCGGTGGGCGGAGGCGTTCACCGCGTGCGCCGAGCGGTTCGCGGGCGGGCTCGGCGGCACCGGGGTGGGGGTGCACGGCCTCGGCGCGGACGCGGACTTCCTGCGCGAGCGGGCCCACGAGCCGGACGTGGAGGAGCGGATCGCCGCGCTGCGCGAGGAGATCGGCGAGGGCCGCCGCACCATCGTCCGGGTGGACCGCACCGAGCTGTCCAAGAACATCGTGCGCGGCCTGCTGGCCTACCGCCGGCTGCTGGAGACCCACGCCGAGTGGCGCGAGCAGGTGGTGCACGTGGCCTTCGCCTACCCCTCCCGGCAGGACCTCGCGGTGTACCGGGACTACACGGCCGAGGTGCAGCGGCTGGCGGACGAGATCAACGCCGAGTACGGGACGCCGGGCTGGAAGCCGGTCGTGCTGCACGTCAAGGACGACTTCGCCCGCTCCCTGGCCGCCTACCGGCTGGCCGACGTGGCCCTCGTCAATCCCATCCGCGACGGCATGAACCTCGTCGCCAAGGAGGTCCCGGTCGTCTCCGACGCGGGCTGCGCGCTGGTGCTGTCCCGGGAGGCCGGGGCGCACGAGGAGCTCGGCGAGGACGCGATCACGGTGAACCCCTACGACGTGACGGGCACGGCGACGGCCCTGCACGAGGCGCTGTCGATGCGCCCGGAGGAACGCGCCGAACGCACCAAGCGCCTGGCCGCGGCGGCGACGTCCCTGCCACCGGCGCAGTGGTTCCTGGACCAGCTCGACGCGTTGAGGGGCTGAGACCTGATGAGCAGCCAGACGGGCGCGTCGGGCCGGGGCCCGGCGAACGATGCCCCGGCCACGCGGCGAGGGCAGGGCGATCTGCCCGGAGCCGCGACCCCGTCGGGCCCGCAGGACGCTCCCGGCGGCCCCGGCGCCGGGCCCTCGACGGGCGCTCCCGGCGCACACCCCCTCCCCGCCCCCGCCACGCAGGCCGGGCAGGACGGGCTCGCCGCCCTGCTCGCCGATCCCGGCAAGGCACTGATCGCCCTGGACTTCGACGGGACGCTCGCGCCGATCGTGGCCGATCCGGAGCGGGCCCGGGCCCACCCCGGGGCGCTCCCCGCGCTGGCCGCGCTCGCGCCGAAGGTGGCCGCCGTGGCGGTGATCACCGGCCGGCCCGCCGAGGTCGCGGTGCGCAACGGCGGCTTCGCGGACGCCCCGGGTCTCGAGCACCTCGTCGTCCTCGGGCACTACGGCGCCGAGCGGTGGGACGCCCGCAGCGGCAAGGTCACCGCACCCGACCCGCACCCCGGCGTCGACGCCGTCCGCGCCGAGCTTCCCGGGCTGCTCGAAGGGAGCGGGACCTGGGTGGAGGACAAGGGCCGGGCGGTGGCCGTGCACACCCGCCGGGCCGCCGACCCGCAGGCCGCCTTCGAGGCCCTGCGCGAGCCGCTCACCGACCTGGCGACCCGCCACGGACTGATCGTCGAGCCCGGCCGCATGGTCCTCGAACTGCGCCCACCGGGCATGGACAAGGGCGTCGCCCTCACCGGGTTCGCCCGGGAGATCGGCGCCGGCTCCGTCCTCTACGGCGGCGACGACCTGGGCGACCTGCCCGCCTACACCGCCGTCGACACCCTCCGCACGGTCGGCACCCCGGGCCTGCTGGTGTGCAGCGGCAGCGACGAGGTGACCGAGCTGCGCGAGCGCGCGGACGTGGTGGTGGAGGGCCCGGAGGGGGTCGTAGGCCTGCTGGCAGCACTCGCGAACCAGCTCAGGTGAACGCGCCCCTTCAGGGGCGCGGGGAACTGCGCGAACAACCACAACGCACCCGCACCCCGCGACGGCCGGGCGCCCCGGGGCCTCAGCGCTCCGTCCGACGCCTCTCCCGTACCCGCCGCAGCCGATTGACCGTCACCGGATCATGAGCCAGGGCCCGTGGATCATCCAGCAGGGCGTTGAGCAACTGGTAGTACCGCACCGGCGCGAGCCCCAGCTCCTCCCGTATGGCCCGTTCCTTCACACCGGGCCCGGAGAAGCCACGGCGTTCGAGCGCCAGGATGTCCCGCTCCCTGCGCCCGAGCCCCTGCTCACCCGCGTCCTCGTCCATACCCGGCACCGTAACGCCCGCCACCGACAGCGGAGCTACTCCGCGCTTTCCGCCCGGCTCGCCGCCGCCTGGAGGTTGCCGAGAACTCCCGAGGGGGTGCCACCGGGCGCGACGGCCTTGCCGATGCGCTGCTTGATCTGGGCACTGACGTCGGCCCAGGAGGTCTTGCCGACCGGGTAGAGCTCGGAGGACAACAGCTCCTCCAGGAACGGCTTGAGGTGCCGGTCCTCCTCGGATGCGGCCATGGTGCCGGACGCGGAGGAGGTGACCGGCAGCAGGTCGTACTCGCGGGAGAAGGCCAGCACGTTCTTCTCGCTGTAGACGAAGTCGAGGAAGTCGCCCACCTGGTCGCGGTGGCCGTTCTTGCGGAACGCCGTCATCCAGTCGGAGACGCCGAGCGTGGACCTGCTCGGGCCCTCGTGGCCCGGCGTGGGCACCATCCCGTACTTGACGCCGCCCTTGGCGGCGATCTTCATCAGCGACGGGTGGCCGTCGAGCATGCCGACCTCGCCCTTGGCGAAGGCGGCGAACGCCGCGGCCCGGTTGAGCTCGCCCGGCGCGACCGGCCCGGTCAGGTCCTTGCCGACCAGGTCCTCCTTCAGCCAGGAGAAGGTGTCGATGTTCTCCGGGGAGTCGATGGCGTAGCTGTCGACGCTGTCGGTGTAGCCGCCCCCGCCGCTGAGCATCCACTGCATGGTCTCGGCCTGCGCCTCCTCCGGGCCGAGGGGCAGCGCGTACGGGAACTTCACACCCTTCGCCTTGAGCGCCTCGGCGTCCTCGGCCAGGTCCTTCCAGGACTCGGGCGGGGTGATGCCGGCCTTGGCGAAGAGGGTCTTGTTGTAGAAGAGGACGCGCGTGGAGGCGGCGAACGGCATCCCGTACTGCACGCCCTTCACCTGGCCCGCGGAGGCCAGCTGCCCGACGAAGTCGGCCTGGACGGGTATGGAGAGCAGGTCGTCGGCCTTGTAGAGCTGGTTCTTGGCGGCGTAGTCGGCGTACGCGCCGATCTGCGCCATGTCCGGCGGGTCACCGGCGGCGACCATCTCCCGGACCTTGCGGTCGACGTCGTTCCAGGAGTAGACGCTGACGTCGATCTCGACGTCGGGGTGGTCGGCCTCGTACTCGTCGGCCAGCTTGTCCCAGTACTTCTTCGAGCTGTTGGCCGCGTTGTCGCCGTAGTCGGCGGCGACCAGTTTCAGGGTCACGTCGGCCGAGCCGCCCGTGAGGCCGCAGCCGCCGAGGACCGCCGTCATGCCCAGTGCGGACACCACCGCGATCGTTCCTGCCATCCGCCGCCGCTGCACTGCTGTTCTTCCCCAACCCCGGCGTGTACCGCCGCCGAAACACATTTCGATATCCGGAACAAGGTCTACACCACGTGAGTGGACTAGACCTCTTGCGGGTCCCCGGGTCACACTGTTCCCGTGAGACATGTCATCGCCCTCGACGTGGGCGGCACCGGAATGAAGGCCGCTCTGGCCGGGCCGGGGGGCGAGGTGCTGCACCGGGCCCGCCGGGCCACCGGACGCGCCCAGGGGCCGGACGCCGTCGTCGCGGGCATCCTCGACTTCGCCGCCGAGCTGCACGCCTACGGCACCGAGCACTTCGGCACGCCCGCGTCCGCCGCCGGCGTGGCCGTCCCCGGCATCGTCGACGAAGCCCGGGGCGTCGCCGCCTACGCGGCCAACCTCGGCTGGCGCGACGTCCCCCTGCGCGACCTGCTGGCGCGGCGGCTGGACGTCCCCGTAGCCCTCGGCCACGACGTGCGCACCGGCGGCCTCGCCGAGGGCCGGGTCGGCGCGGGCCGGGGCGCGGACCGGTTCCTGTTCGTGGCGCTGGGCACCGGCATCGCGGGCGCCATCGGCGTCGACGGCCGGGTCGAGGCGGGCGCGCACGGTTTCGCGGGCGAGATCGGCCACATCGTCGTACGCCCCGGCGGAGCGCCCTGCCCGTGCGGACAGCGCGGCTGCCTGGAGCGCTTCGCGTCGGCGGCGGCCGTGAGCGAGGCCTGGGCCGCGGCCTCCGGCGACCCGGGCGCGGACGCGGCGGACTGCGCGAAGGCGGTGGACTCCGGCGACCCGAAGGCCCGGGCCGTCTGGCAGCAGGCGGTCGACGCCCTCGCCGACGGCCTGGTCACGGCTCTGACCCTGCTGGACCCCCGCACCCTGATCATCGGCGGCGGCCTTGCGGAGGCGGGAGAAACCCTTTTCACGCCGTTGAGGGAGGCCATCCGGCAGCGGATCACCTTCCAGAAACAGCCGTCACTCGTCCCTGCGGCGCTGGGTGACGGCGCCGGTTGCCTGGGGGCGGGCCTACTGGCCTGGGATCTTCTGGCATCGACCGACCGCATGGAGGTAACGCCCTGATGACCGATGCCCCAGGGGCGCGGGGAACTGCGCGAGCAACCACAACGCACCCGCACCCCGCCACGGCCGGACACCCCACGGTCCTCATCGGCGCGACCGTGGTCCTCCCCACAGGAGAAGTCGAGAATGGCCGTCTGGTGATCGACGGCACCAGCATCGCCACTGCGGCCCCCGAAAACGCCCAGCTCATCGACGTAACCGGCCACTACGTGATCCCCGGCTTCGTCGACCTGCACAACCACGGCGGCGGCGGAGCCTCCTTCACCTCCGGCACGGTCGACGACATCCTCAAGGGCATCCACACCCACCGCCTGCACGGCACGACCACGCTGGTCGCCTCCACCGTCACCGGCGACATGGACTTCCTCACCCGCCGCGCCGGTCTGTTGAGCGAACTCGCCGAGCAGGGCGAGATCGCCGGTGTCCACTTCGAGGGCCCGTTCATCTCCCCCTGCCGCAAGGGCGCCCACTCCGAGGCCCTCCTGCGCGACCCGCACCCCGCGGACGTCCGCAAGCTGATCGACGCGGCCCGGGGCCAGGCCAGGATGCTCACGCTGGCCACCGAACTCCCCGGCGGCCTCGACTCCGTGCGCCTGCTCGCCGACCACGGCGTGATCGCGGCGATCGGCCACACGGACGCCACGTACGAGCAGACGGTGCAGGCCATCGACGCGGGCGCCACGGTCGCCACCCACCTCTTCAACGCGATGCCGCCGCTCGGCCACCGCTCCCCCGGCCCGATCACCGCGCTGCTGGAGGACGACCGGATCACGGTCGAGCTGATCAACGACGGCACGCACCTCCACCCCGCCGCGCTGCAACTGGCGTTCCACCACGCGGGCGCGGACCGGGCCGCGTTCATCACGGACGCGATGGACGCGGCCGGTTTCGGCGACGGACGCTACTGGCTGGGCCCGCTGGAGGTGGAGGTCGCGGACGGCGTGGCCCGGCTGGTGGCGGACGGCACGATCGCCGGCTCGACCCTCACCCTGGACCGCGCCTTCAAGCGGGCGGTCACGGTCGACGGCCTGTCCGTCCAGGACGCGGTGACGGCCCTGTCCGCCACCCCGGCCCGCCTGCTCGGCCTGGACGACACGATCGGCTCACTGGAGCCCGGAAAATACGCCGACCTGCTGATCCTGGACTCGGCCTACGAGTTGAAGGGCGTGATGCGCCGGGGCGAATGGGTGGTCGGTCCCCAACTGGGCTGATCCGTCCCGTAGTCGGGAGACGGTGGCCGACTCCAGGACTGGGCCGACCGCCGTCTCTTTGGCATGATCGGGCTACCTGCACGTTCACGTCGGCAAGCGCATCGGGGGAGGTCGGCCCGGGTGATCCTCACGGTCACACTGAACACCGCTCTCGACATCACCTACCGCGTACGGTCCCTCCGGCCGCACGCCTCCCACCGCGTCTCCGAGGTGACGGAACGCCCCGGCGGCAAGGGGGTCAACGTGGCCCGGGTGCTCGCGGCCCTCGGGCACGAGGTGACGGTGACGGGATTCACGGGCGGGGCGACGGGCCGGGTCGTGCGGGAGGGACTCGCGGCGGTGCCGGGCGTGGTGGACGCGCTCGTGCCGCTCGCCGAGGCGACCCGCCGCACCATCGCCGTGGTCGACGAGCGCACCGGCGACACGACCCAGCTCAACGAACCGGGCCCTACGGTCACACCCACGGAGTGGTCCGCCTTCCAGGAGGCCTACGAGGACCTGCTCCCGTCCGCCTCCGCGGTGGCCCTGTGCGGCAGCCTGCCGCCGGGCGTCCCGGTGGGCGCGTACGCGGGCCTGGTCCGCACGGCCCGCGCCTTCTCGGTCCCGGTCCTTCTGGACACCAGCGGCGAACCCCTGCGCCGGGGCGTCGCGGCCCGGCCGGACATCATCAAGCCGAACGCCGACGAACTGGCGGAACTGACCGGCTCCCACGAGCCGCTGCGCGCGACGCAGGACGCCCGCCGCCGGGGCGCGGCCGCGGTGGTCGCGTCCCTTGGCCCGCAGGGCCTCCTGGCAGTCACCCGAGAAGGCCGCTGGCGAGCCGTCCCACCGACGTCACTACGAGGCAACCCGACGGGCGCGGGCGACGCGGTGGTAGCGGGCCTGCTGTCCGGCCTGGTCGAACACCTCCCCTGGCCTGCCCGCCTGACCCGGTCGACGGCCCTCGCGGCAGCGACGGTGGAAGCACCGGCGGCGGGGGAGTTCGACCGGGGGGTGTACGAGGGGTTGCTGGGGAGGGTGACGGTTTCGGGAGAGGCGAGCGCGGCCTAGCCGACTCAGTCCTTGACCTGGCCCGCCTTGAGCCACAGCTTGTCCAGCAGGACATTGCACTTGTCGCCGTCCCCGCAGGAGACCGTGATCGTGTTGGAGCCCTTGTTGAGGGTCGGCCAGGCGTAGGTCTTCGTCCAGCCCTTGGCGAAGTCGCCGTCCGAGGTGTGCGTGAAGTTGCCCATGTTCAGCTTGGTACCGAACGGCTTGCCATTGACGGTGAGCGTCATCTCCTGATCCTCGTCCACCGTGCTGTAGCGGGCGAAGACCGTGTAGAGGCCGTCCTTGGGGACACCGTTGACGGTCCACGTCACCGAGGAGCCGACCTGGTTGAGGTTCCCGACGTAGATGCCGCCGTCGGACTGGGCGCCCTTGACGTCCTGGGCGAGGGTCGCGCCGCCGCCGAGGCGCAGCGCCTTGGCGTCGATCTCCGGGAGCTCCTCCTGCGAAGCCGCACCACCCTTGCTGGCCGAAGGGCTCGGCTTCGACTCCTGGGACTGGGTCGGGCTGGTGCCCACCTCGTCGGACGCCTTGTCCTTGTCCTTGTCGCCGCCCAGCATGGCCACGCCGATGCCGATGACGACCGCGGCGACCACCGCGATCGCGCCGATCAGCAGGCCCTTGTGGTTCGGGCCGCGGCCACCCCGGCCGCCACCGCCGCCGGCCGGCATCTGCTGCTGCGCGGTCTGCGCACCACCCGGCAGCGTCTCCGGCGCCGCGTAGTGCGCGTTCGGCCGGCCGTGGCTCTGGGCAGCCTGCTGGGGAACCTGGCCGTAGGGCGCGGTCTGAGCGGCCTGCGGCTGCTGCTGACCGTAGGGTCGGGTGCCGACCGCCCGCACCCGGTTGACCGAGTTCGGGTAGCCGTAGCCCCCGGACGGCGGCTGGGCTCCGTTGGCCTGCCCGTCGGCGTAGAGATAGCCGAACGGGTCGTCGTCCTCGGGCGTGCTCGCGCCGTTGTTGCCGGGCGTCATCCCTTGGTCTCCTCAGTCAGGTGCGGTGCATGCGGTACACGGGTGAGTTAGCGAGCCTACCCGCTCCCAGAGACCCAAACGGGTGACCCAGACCGCATCAACTCGCTGACCAGGGATTCACCCGGCGCGTCTGTGTTGTTTGGGACGAGATCGTTTCTCGACGTACATCCGCTCGTCAGCGGATTTCAACACTTCGTCCGCCGTCATTCCACAGTGTGCCCATCCGATGCCGAAGCTGGCACCGACCCGGACGGCCCGCCCCTCGGCACGGATGGGCTGGATGATCTCGTTGCGGAGGCGGACCGCGAGGTCCTGCGCGTCGGCGCGGCCGAGCCCGTCGGCCAGGATGACGAATTCGTCACCCCCGAGCCGGGCGACGGTGTCACCGTCGCGGACGCCGTTGCTCAGCCGCCGGGCGACCTCGATGAGAACCGCGTCACCCGCGTTGTGCCCGAACCGGTCGTTGATCGACTTGAAGCCGTCGAGGTCGCAGAAGAGCACGGCGAGCCCCTTGGTGCCGTCGTCGTGGCCCCCGTCCGGGGCGACGGTGTGCACATGGTGGTCGTAGGCGTCGTACGGCTCGGCGCTCTGCCGGAAGTCGAAGCCGGGCCCGACCACGTCGAAGTCGGGATGGCCGTAGGCCGCGTCGACGGATTCCACGGCGGTGTGCGGGGATGACGCGCGTTGACAGAGCCGGGCGGACAGGCGCGAGCGCAGCTCCGCGGAGTTCGGCAGGCCGGTGAGCGAGTCGTGCGAGGCGCGGTGGGCGAGCTGGAGCTCGCGGCGCTTGCGCTCCTCGATGTCCTCGACGTGGGTGAGGAGGAAGCGCGGGCCGTCGGCGGCGTCGGCGACCACGCTGTTGCGCAGGCTGACCCAGACGTACGTGCCGTCCCGGCGGCCGAGGCGCAGCTCCGCGCGTCCGCCCTCCGCCGAGGTGCGCAGCAGGGTGCCTATGTCCTCGGGGTGGACCAGGTCGGAGAAGGAGTAGCGGCGCATCGCGGAGGCGGGGCGGCCCAGCAGTCGGCACAGCGCGTCGTTGGTGCGCAGGATCCGGCCGTGCTGGTCGCCGCCCATCTCGGCGATGGCCATGCCGGAAGGTGCGTACTCGAAGGCCTGCCGGAAGCTTTCCTCGCTCGCCCGCAGTGCCTGCTGCTCGCGCTCCAGGCGGACCAGCGCGCGCTGCATGTTGGCGCGCAGCCGGGCGTTGCTGATGGCGATGGCGGCCTGGAAGGCGTACATCTGGAGCGCCTCGCGGCCCCAGGCTCCGGGTCGGCGGCCGTTGCGCGGCCGGTCCACGGAGAGCACGCCGATCAGTTCGCCGCCCGCCGCGCTGCCCTGCGGACCGGGCGCGTACATGGGGGCGAAGAGGCGGTCGGCCGGGTGCCACTCGTCCTCGAAGCGGGGGGCGGGGCCGTCGGTGTACCACTGCGGGACGTCGTCGTCGTCGAGGACCCAGCCCTCGGTGTGCGGTATGAACACCAGGTCGCCCCAGTGCTCGCCCATGCCGAGGCGGCGCTCCCAGGACTCGCGCGAGCCGACACGGCCGGTGATGAGGGCCTCGGCGGCGGGGTTCCCGGCGAAGGCGGCGACGACGAGGTCGCCGTCCGGCCGTACGAGGTTCACGCACGCCAGCTCGTACCCGAGGGCGGTGACGACGCCCTCCGCGACGGTCTGCAGTGTGTCCGCCAGGCTGCGGGCCGTGTTCATGTCGGCCATGACCTGGTGCAGTTGTCGCAGGGACGCAAGACGGACGTAGGGCTCCGACTCGGTCTCCATGCTCGCCCTCCCCCCGAGTACTCGCAGCGATTCAAGGGTTCTCGTCGGCGTATCGCCCTGGCAGCTTCCCCGCCACTGAATCACAGCGCGCTGCTCACTCGGTACACAGGGTCAACAATTCCTGCCCCTTGTGACTCAAGTCACAGGCAAACCTGAACAATTGAGTGGAGTTTCTGCGTTTTCGCGTGCGTCTACCGAACGCAAACTTTGTCAGGTTGCGCCCATGTATTTCCCCGGTACCCGTCACACGACCGCGGATGTCCGTCGGTGGTCCTAAGACCGTGATCGGGCGGGAGTCCGATGCGGGGCCCGCGGGGCGGAGATTAGCGTTCCGGGTGTGCCGAACACTCCCGCTGCCACGTCCCCGATCATTCCGTCGCCCGCCTCCGGGCATGCTGAGGGGGTGAGCAACGACGAGTTCCGCGCCGCCATGTCCCGGCTGGCCTCGGGCGTGGTCCTGGTGACCGCGCAGGAGCCGCCGCTCGACCCGGACGACCCCACGGCGCCGGGCGGCGAGGACGTGGGCATGACGGCCACGGCCTTCATGTCGGTGTCCCTGGACCCGCCCCTGGTGCTGGTGAGCCTGCGTGAGGGCTCCCGCATGGACGAGCTGCTGGAGGAGCAGGAGCTGTGGGCGGTCTCGGTCCTCTCCGAGAGCCAGCGGCACATCGCGGGCCGCTTCGCGATGAAGGGCCGCGTCAGCGACCGGCTGCTGTTCGCGGACATCCCCTGCACGCGCGGCGAGTACACCGGCTCCCCGCTGGTCGGCGGCGCCCTGGCCGTCCTGGAGTGCCGCACCGAGCAGCGGGTCCGGGCGGGCGACCACACGCTGGTCATCGGCCGCGTGCTGACGGCAGGGGTGCCGAGCGCGGAGGGGGGCCCGCTGACGTATTTCCGGGGCCGGTACCGGCAGTTGGGCTGAGAAAACCCGTTGCCCCGGGCGCGAACCGCCTGCCTAGGGTGCGCGCATGACCACGACCGGCCCGCGCCTCGAAGAGATCACCGCCGCCAATCTCGACACCGCCCTCGGTATCCGCGTCCGTCCCGACCAGGACCACGCGGTCGCACCCGTCGTGAAGTCCCTCGCCGAGGCCTACGTCCATCCCGGCGCCGCCTGGCCCCGCCTGATCGTCGACGGCGACCGCCCGGTCGGCTTCCTCATGGCCTTCCTCGACATCGACTGGTACGAGGACGGCAGCGTCCGCCGCTCGGGCCTGTGGCGGCTGAACATCGCGGCTGATCAGCAGGGCAAGGGGTACGGCCGGTTCGCCGTCGAGTCGGTGGCGGCCGAACTGCGCCGGCGCGGCGGCAAAGAGCTCTACGTCACCTGGCACCCGGGGCCCGACGGCCCGGAACGGTTCTACCTGGGACTGGGCTTCCGCCCGAACGGGGAGACCAGCGGGGGCCAGACGGTGGCGGTCCTGGAACTGCCGTGACCCCAGCCGTCATGGAACTGCCCTAAGCCTTCTGCAACACCCTCAGCCCCAGTTCCGCGCGGAGCGCCCCTGCTTCGTCTCCGAGCGCTGCTTCTTCTCCCGCAGCCGGCGCTCGTTGATGCCCCGGGGGATCCGGGTCGGCTTGCGGGGCTTGGGCGGGGGCGCGGTGGCCTCGGCCAGGAGCGCGGTGAGGCGTACGGCGGCGGCCTCGCGGTTGCGCCACTGGGAGCGGTGCTCGGAGGACCGTACGGTGACGATCCCGTCGACCAGGCGCCCGGCCAGCCGCTCCAGGGCACGCTGCTTCCACACCGCGGGCAGCGCCTCGGTCTTCGCCAGGTCGAAGCTCAGCTCGACCTTCGAGTCGCTGGTGTTGACGTGCTGCCCGCCCGGCCCCGACGACCGCGAGAAACGCCACATGAGCTCGGCCTCGGGCAGGGAGACGGAGCCGCGGATGACATGGGGACCGGACATGCCGTCCATGTTCCCGCTCCTGTCCCGTCCACGTCACCCGAATATCGCGAGTAAAGAAAGTAAAGGACCTGGAACCTCGCGTACCCCTCTCCACGTTCATGGGGGTAGCTGTAGCTTCGGTGCCGCAGCTTCTTTGCCGCACGTAAACGAGGGAAGGGACTCCCAACAATGGCTGTAAGCCTGTCCAAGGGTGGCAACGTCTCGCTCACCAAGGAGGCTCCGGGCCTGACCGACGTCACCGTGGGCCTCGGCTGGGACGTCCGCACCACCACCGGCACGGACTTCGACCTCGACGCCTCGGCGATCGCGGTCAACACGCAGGGCAAGGTCTACTCGGACGCCCACTTCGTCTTCTTCAACAACAAGCAGACGCCGGACAACACCATCGTCCACACCGGCGACAACCGCACGGGTGAGGGCGCCGGCGACGACGAGGCGATCAACGTCAACCTCGCCGCCCTCCCGGCCGACATCGACAAGATCGTGTTCCCGGTCTCGATCTACGACGCCGAGAACCGCAGCCAGAACTTCGGCCAGGTCCGCAACGCCTACATCCGCATCGTCAACCAGGCCGGCGGCGCGGAGATCGCCCGCTACGACCTGTCGGAGGACGCGGCGACGGAGACGGCCATGGTCTTCGGCGAGCTCTACCGCAACGGCGCCGAGTGGAAGTTCCGCGCCGTCGGCCAGGGCTACGCCTCGGGCCTGGTCGGCATCGCCCAGGACTTCGGCGTGAACGTCTGACACACGCCTGAGCGTTGTGAAGAGACCCCCCGGGCCGGACAACCGGCCCGGGGGGTCCTCCTCGAGGGCGCGGGGAACTGCGCCACCAGCCACAACCTGCCCGCACCGAACAGAGCACCTGAGCCCCTACGGCGCGTCGAAATCCTCCCCACCCGGGTACGTTCCCCACGTGATCCTCGACCTTCTGCCGGCGGCCCCCCTCGGCGATCCCCTCCTCGCCGAGCTGACCGCCCTCTACGCCTCCAACCACGCGTTCCACACCCTGACCGGCGACTTCCCCGACCCGAAGGACATCCGCCCCGAGCAGGTCGCCGCCGCACTGTCGGAGGAACGGGAGCAACCCGGCACCGAGATCCTGCTCGCCCGCAGCTTCGGCCGGCTCATCGGCATCGCCGTCACCCTCGCCCACCACCCCGACCCCGCCGACCCGGACCCCTGGATCGGCTTGCTGATGGTGGACGCGCCTCTGCACGGCCAGGGCCACGGCCGCCGCTTGGCCGCACTCGTGGAGGACCGCTTCCGCGCTACCGGCCGCAGCGCGGTCCGCCTGGCCGTCCTGGCGAACAACCCGAAGGCCCTGGCCTTCTGGACCGCCCTCGGCTACCAGGTCGTCGACCACCGTGAGGATCTGCAGCACGGACGCCCCTGCACGGTCCTTCGCAAGGAACTGACCACCCCGTGAGGCCTCAGGGCCGCTCCGGCTTGCCGTCCCCGTACAGCCAGTCCTCCCAGACCTGCTCCAAGTCCGCGCCGGGCGCCTGCTTCTCGACGTAGGCCGTGAAGTCGGCGGTGTCGGCGTTCCCGTACCGGTACGTCGCCGCCCACCCCTTGAGGATCGAGAAGAACCGCTCGTCCCCGACCGCCTGCCGCACCTTCTGCAGCACCATCGCCCCCCGCCAGTACACCGGAGGGCCGGAGATCCGCGCGGCGCTCGGCGGGTCCGCCGGCGGGAACTCCCAGATCTCCTCCCCGGCCTCCTCCGTGTCGAAGTGCGCGCCGGAGTACACCGCGTCGAACGTCTCCTGCGCGCTCCGTCCTCCGTGGTCCTCCTCCCACAGCCACTCCGCGTACCGCGCGAACCCCTCGTTGAGCCACATGTCCCGCCAGCTCTCGGGCGTGACGGAGTCGCCGTACCACTGGTGGGCGAGCTCATGGACGAGGAACGTGATGTCGGGGGCGCCGGGGAACACCGGCCGGCTCTGGGTCTCCAGGGCGTAGCCGACGAAGCCCGCGCGGTCGACGATCACGCCGGTCGTGGCGAAGGGGTACGGCCCGAATCGCCGCTCCGACCACCGCAGCACCTCGGGAAGCCGCCCGAGCACGGGCCGGCTCGCCGCCGCCTCGACCGGGTCGACGGCCGTGTACACGGGCAGGTCCCCGGCCCGGGAGCGGCTGATGTCGAAGCGGCCGATCGCGAGGGTGGCGAGGTAGCTCGCCATCGGCTCACCGGTGTGCCACACGGACGTCGTACGCCCCCGCTCGGTCGTCTCGCTCCGCAACTCCCCGTTGGAGACGGCCCGCAGCCCCTTCGGCACGGTCACCGTGAGGTCGTACGCCGCCTTGTCGGAGGGGTGGTGATTGCCGGGGAACCACGCCATCGACCCCGTCGGCTCGCCCAGCGCGAGCGCCCCGTCCGGGGTGCGCACCCAGCCCTCCTCGGAACCGTCCGGGTCGGTGACGGTCTCGGGGGCTCCGGAGTAGCGGACGGTCACGCGGAACGTGTCGTCCCGGTCGATGTCGCCGTGCGGCCGGACGGTGAGCTCCTGCCCGGCGCGGTTCCAGCGGGCGACCTCGCGGCCGACGGTGATCCGCTCGACCTCCATGCCGAGCAGGTCGAGGTTGAAGGCGGAGAGGTCCTTGGTCGCGCGGGCGGTGAGGGTGGCCGTGCCGGTGAGGTGGTGGGCTCCGGGGTCGTAGGCGAGACGCAGTCCGTAGTGGGTGACGTCGTAGCCGCCGTTGCCGGCCTTCGGGAAGTAGGGGTCCCGGACGCCGGAGCCGCCCGGGGTGCCGTGCACCCCGCCGCCGCAGGCGGTGAGGACGAGGGAGCAGACGAGCAGGGTGGCTGCGGGCAGCGTGGGGACAAGGCGTACAGATCGGGCCACGTTCGCGATCCTACGGGCGCGTGACACCATCACCTCCGTGCTCGACATCGGCTACGCCCTCTCCAACCGCTTCCCCGACCCGCCGCAGACCGACTACCGCCGCGCGGACGTCCGGGCACTGCGGCACGACCTGTTCTGCGGGGACGTCTACCTGGCGGACACCAAGACGGATCACGAGGTGTCCACAGCCTGGGGATGGGTGCCGGTGCTCGACTTCGCGTGGGCGCTGTGCGACATCGTGGAGCGGATCGACCGGGATCCGGCGGGCTCCAGGGCGTCCCGGCCGCAGCGGGCGGAGCTGGACTTCACCGAGTCGACGGACCGGATGCTGTTCGAGCGCCGCTTCGGCTGGGTGGACATCGAGGCCGACTGGATGCGCGCGGAGGAGCCCGCGCTGACCGTCTCCCACAGCGAACTGCGCCGCGAGGCACGGGACTTCCTGCACGACCTGATCGCCGACCTCACCGACCTGCACGACGACCTCGCGGAGAACCCGGCCATCTGGACCCTCCAGGCCCGCTTCCCCCGGGTCTCCTGACGCGTTCCAGCGACCGCGATGACACCATCGCCGGTGATCAGTACCTGACACGGGGAGCGGGAGCATGACCACGGGGCGCATGACCACGAGGCGCGTGACGTACCACCTGAACCACAAGGCGCACCCACCGGCCGTGGTCGGCGACGACGGAGCGGGGCAGGGCACTTCCGCGCGGCTCAGCCGCGACCTCGACAGTCCCGCTCCGGACCGGCTTCGCTCGATCCGGGCCTTCCATCTGCGCGCCGAGGACGGCACACCGGTAGCCCGTGTGGTCACGGAACAGCCCCTGGGCACACGGCTGAGCGGGCGCCCGGCGGTGTACCACGTCCTGGATCCCCACGGCGCGCCGCTCGGCCGGATCACCTTCCGGCGGCGCCGCGCCTTCCGCTGGGGACGCAAGCGCTGGACCGTGGAGCCTGTCGCCGGGCCCGTCCTCCACGGCTACGCGGGCCGTCTCGTGTGGTGGGCGCTGTGGTGGCCTCTGGGGCTGCCCGTCCGTCTGCTGTTCCTGCTGTGGGTCCTGATGGCGGAAGCCGACGACGGTTTCCGCCCGCCCCGGCGCATCATCTGGCGGGACTCCTCCCGCGGCGCCCACCTGGTCTTCCGCGCGGTGGCCGAGGACTACCGGATGCTGCGGCACGACCTGGACCCGCGCCTGGTCAACGCCCTCATAGCGCTGCACCAGTCATACGACCCGGCGGAGGAGGCCGGCTCGCTGGGCTGGTACGAGACCTGAGCCCCTCCGCGGTGCCGGGCGGCGCGTCAGCCCTCCACCCGGATCCCCCACTGAGCGGCCAGCACGGGCGCCAGATCCAGCAGCTGTGCCGTGCTGATCACCGCCCCCGACAGCCGGTCGAGGCCGCGGCTGATCTCCAGGGACGCGGCGCCGCGCAGGTCGACGTCCGTGAGGGTCGCCGCGTGCAGGTCGGCGCCCTTCAGGGCGCAGTCCACGAACTCCACGCGCTCCAGGCGGGCTCCGCCGAAGTCCGGCTCGACCAGGACGCAGCCCTCGAAGACGACGTCTCTGAGCCGGGCCGTGCGCAGGTTCAGATAGTCGAACTTGCCGCCGCGGATCAGCACCCGCTCCAGCACCGCCCCGTGCAGCTGCGGTCCGCCGAGCCGGGCGTCGGTCAGCTCCACATCGCGCAGGGTCGCCTCGGCGAGGTCGGTGCCGACGCCCCGGACGCCGGTGAGGGCCGCATCCAGGAAACGGGCGTGCCGCAGCCGGGTCTCGTCCAGCGCGCAGCCCGTCAGGGCGCAGTCCATGAAACGGGCGCACGATCCGTCCTGCCCGGACAGGTCGGCGTCCCGGAACTCCAGCCCGTCGTAGTCCCCGTCCGGCTCCAGCTCCCCGCCCCCGTACGGCTCCAGCGCCGGCAGCCGCACCTCCGGTCGCCGCGCACCCTTCACACCCGTACCGCCCGCCGCTCTCCTCGCCATGCCCCCATCCTGCACTCCGCCACTGACAAAGGGCCCTGACCTGCGCGGACACCGGTGGTGTCACATTCCGGCGCCCTCGATCGGTCGTACTCCCAGAAGGCGGCCCCGACCCGAGGGAGATCCACAGTCATGCATCGCATCACCGTCATCGGCGGCGGCTTCGCCGGACTGACCGCGGCCATCACCGCTGCCGAGGCCGGCGCCAAGGTCACCGTCCACGAGGCCCACCACACCCTCGGCGGCCGGGCGCGCACCGCCGAGGGCCCGTACCGCACCAACGAGGGCCCGCACGCCCTCTACAACGGCGGCCCGCACTGGGCCTGGCTGAAGCAGCGCGACCTCATCGGCCCGCTCGCCCCGCTCCCGCCCCTGGAGGCGGCCCGGCTCCGGCTGCGGCACCACGGCGTGCTGCGCCGCACCCCGCCCTTCCCGATGCTGAAACTGCTGCGCCGGACGGGCCGGCAGGCCCCCGTCGACGCCGACTTCCTCACCTGGGCGACGGGCGTCGCGGGCGAGGAGGGGGCCCGGGCCGCCGCCCACTACTCGGCGGTCGCCCTGTTCCACCACGACCCCGGGTCGCTGTCGGCCGCATTCGTGCAGCAGCGGTTGCGCCGGGCCACCAAGCTGCCGCCCGAGGCGCACTACCCGCGCGGCGGCTGGGCGAGCCTCATCGACCGGATGGCCGCCCGCGCCTGGAACCTGGGCGTCAGGATGGAGACGCTGTCCCGCGTCGACACGCTCCCCACCGACACGCCTGTCGTCGTCGCCACCTCCCTCGACGCCGCCCGCCGCCTGCTCGGCGACGACTCCCTGAGCTGGCCGAGCGGCCGTACCGCCCTCGTCGACCTGGCCGTGCGCACCCGGCGCGGGGACGCCTTCGCGGTCTCCGACCTGGACGCACCCGGCTGGCTGGAGCGGTTCACCGCCCAGGACCGCAGCCTGGCACCGGCCGGGGAGCAGCTGATCCAGGGCCAGATCCCCCTCGCCCCGCACGAGTCCAAGGCCGACGGCACCGCCCGCGCCGAGCAGCTGCTGGACCTCGGTTTCCCGGGCTGGCGCGAGCGCGTCACCTGGCGGCGCGAGTCGGTCGCCAACGGCCGTACCGGCGCGGTCGATCCGCCCGGCACCAGCTGGCGCGACCGGCCGGCCGTGGACCGGGGCGACGGGGTCTACCTCGCCGGCGACCAGGTCGCGGCCCCGGGCGTGCTGTCGGAGGTGTCCTTCAACAGCGCCCTGACGGCGGTCTCCCTGGCCCTCGGCCGACGCGAGCTTGACCTCAAGCAAGCTTGAGGGTGAAAGCTGGTCGCATCGAACGCCCCGTCAGAGGAAGCGAACGAACCAGAGGAGCTGTCATGCACGCCATCCGCCTGCACGCCTTCGGCCCGGCCGAGAACCTCACCTACGAGCAGGTCGAGGACCCCCGCCCGGGCCCCGGCCAGGTGCGGATCGCCGTACGCGCGGCGGGCGTCCACCTCCTGGACGCCGCCCTGCGCGAGGGCATGCCGGGCGGCCCGGCGAACGAGCCGGCGACCCTGCCCACCGTCCCCGGCCGCGAGGTCGCCGGTGTCGTCGAGTCCCTGGGCGAGGGCGTCGCCGGGCCGTGGCTCGGCAAGCGGGTCGTCGCCCACCTCGGCTTCGTCCCGGGCGGCTACGCCGAACTGGCCGTCACCGAGGCCCAGCGCCTGCACGAGATCCCCGGCAACCTGGACTTCGCCGAGGCCGTGGCCATGATCGGCACGGGCCGTACGGCGATGGGGATCCTGCAGTTCGCCGACCTCGGCCCCGACTCCGTGGTCGTCGTCCCGGCCGCCGCCGGAGGCATCGGCACCCTCCTCGTGCAGTACGCCAAGAACGCCGGGGCGAGAGTCGTGGGCCTCGCGGGCGGGCCGGAGAAGACCGCCCGGGTGCAGGCGGGCGGCGCCGATCTCGCCGTCGACTACAAGGACCCCGCCTGGCCCGCGAAGGTCCGCGCGCACCTCGGCGGCCGGACCGCGACCGTCGTCTTCGACGGCGTCGGCGGCGACGTCGCCCGCGAGGCCGTCGCCCTCCTCGGCCCCGGCGGCAGGCACATCGTCTTCGGCTGGTCCGGCGAGGGCATCCGGGACGGCGGCCCCTACCTCGTCGACGGCGTCTCCGAGCAGGTCCTCGGCCCGGCGATGCTGGGGAGGGCCGGCGGACCCGACCCCCTTCGCACCCTCGAACTGCGCGCCCTCACCGAGGCCGCGTCCGGCCGGCTCACCCCGGCGGTACAGCGCTTCCCGCTCGCCGAGGCCGCGGCGGCGCACCGGGCGCTGGAGAACCGGGGCACCACGGGAAAGGTGGTTCTGGAGCCCTGACCGGCCCCGGCGACCAGGTTGATACGCCCCCCGCAAAATCGCATGCCCCGCCCGGCACGCCCCACTACCGTGCCGGGAGTGATCGACATCCCCCGGGAACTGGCGGCATCACAGGAGAAGTTCAACGGCGAGGCGGGCCGCGTCTTCATCGCCGGACTGCCGGAGCAGTCGGCCCGCTTCCTCGACCATTGGGACCTCAGACCCGACGGACCATCCATGCACGGCGTCTCCGCCCTGGTCCTCCCGGTCATCCAGACCGCCGACGGCACCCCGGCGGTCCTCAAGCTCCAGATCCTCGACGAGGAGAGCGAGGGCGAACCGGTCGCGCTGCGCGCCTGGAACGGCGACGGAGCCGTCCGTCTCCTCGACCACGACGAACCCACCGGCACCATGCTGCTGGAACGCCTCGACGAGACCCGCATGCTGTCCCACGTGCCGGACGCCCATGAGGCCGTTGTCACCATCGCCGAGCTCCTGGCCCACCTCACGTCCTTCCCGGCCCCGCCCGGCATGCGCCGCCTCGGCGACATCGCCCGCGGCATGCTGGACCGGACCCCCTGGGCCCTCGCCCGCATCCCCGACCCGGAGGCCCGCCGCCTGATCTCCGACTGCGCGGCAGCCGTACGCGAGGTCATGGACGAGCCGGGCGACCGCCTCCTGCACTGGGACCTCCACGACGAGAACGTCCTCGCCTCCGGCCGCGCCCCCTGGCTCGCGATCGACCCCAAGCCCCTCGCCGGCGACCCCGGCTTCGAACTGTGGCCCGCCCTCGACAACCGCTACGACCCGGACGACATCCTCTGGCGCTTCGACGCCATGACCGACATCCTCACCCTGGACCGCCCCCGAGCCCGAGCCTGGACCCTCGCCCGCCTCCTCCAGAACACCCTGTGGGACATCGAGGACGCCCGGCCCGTCGACGACGCCCAGCTGGAGATCGCCCGGCGGCTGCGCGGTCGCGACCGCTGACGCGGGAGGGGAAGCGAACAGCCCCGGGCCGCGGTACCCCCCTCGTCGTACCGCGGCCCGGTGCCGGTCCGTCAGAAGCAGGGCCTGGACACGTTGCCCACCTCGTTGCCCTTGAGCAGGCCGCCCCAGATGTAGTTGCCGTCCGACAGCAGCACCCACTTGTCGTGGCTGATGCCGTTGGCGGTGACGGGACCGCCCACGAGCCAGCATTCGGCGCTGAGGCTCTGGTTCGCCGCGACGGTGTAGGCGATCCGGTAGCCCACCGCCGGCCCGATCCGCACGTTGCCGTTGATCCAGGTGACGACCGTCTGGCTGGCACGCACGGTCGCGGCGGCCCGCTCGGCCTGCTGGCCCGGCGCGGCGACCGCCGGAGCCGCCGTACCGGCCCCGACGAGGATCGCCGCGGCCGCCGCCGTCATGAGCTTGATCCGCGAACGTGAGGTGAAACGCTGCATCGTCGTCTGTCTCCTTCGATCACGCGCAACTCGCTGCCTGTGCTTCCATGTACGCCACCTGTACGCACGGCACGGCAGTCGGGTTGCAGCGGATACGGGATTCTTTTCCCGGACTTCCGGACGAGGACCACACGGGGGCGCAACGGGGCATGACGGAGGAGGAGTTCGACATCTTCTACGCCTCGGCCTTCCCGCGGCTGGTCGGGCGGGTCTACGCCGTGACGGGGGATCTGGCAGAGGCGCAGGACGTCGTCCAGGAAGCGTTCGTGCGCGCCTGGGACCGGCGGCGCGAGATGCTGACCGACGAGGCACCGGAGGCGTGGGTGCGTACGGTCGCGGTACGGCTCGCGGTCAGCCGCTGGCGTCGTGCCCGGCGCTGGCTGGAGCTGGTGCGCCACCACGCGGCCCCCGAGCATGTACCGGGCCCCGGCCCGGAGCACACCGCGCTGGTCCAGGCCCTGCGCAGGCTGCCGCAGGCACAGCGCACCGCGATCGTTCTGCACCATTTGTGCGACCTGAGTGTGGAACAGGTAGCCTCCGAGACCGGCGCGGCCGTGGGAACGGTCAAGGCCCGCCTGTCACGCGGCAGGGCCGCGCTCGCCGTGCATCTCGACGACCCCGAGCGGAACAGCGGTGAGAAGGAGGGCGACCGTGTCCGATGACCTCACCGA
The DNA here is from genome assembly GCF_040296465.1 of Streptomyces sp. NPDC002130. Classification (NCBI taxonomy): domain Bacteria; kingdom Bacillati; phylum Actinomycetota; class Actinomycetes; order Kitasatosporales; family Streptomycetaceae; genus Streptomyces; species Streptomyces sp. NPDC002130. The sequence goes on along the minus strand of NZ_JBEOXI010000006.1, from coordinate 33,310 downwards.
CCTGCTGCACGAGGTCGCCGACCGGCATCGGGCCGCCCCGTCGGTGCCGGCGCAGGAGATCAGACGGCTGGCCGAGCGCCGTGGACGCCGGCGCCGTGCGGCGTACGCGGGCGGGGCCGCCGCCGTCGCACTGGCCCTCGCCGGTGGTCTGGCGGTGGCGTTCACCGGTCACGACGACGCCCGCCCCGCACCACCCGCCGCCGCGAGCGCCACCGCGCCACCACGGCCGTCACCGCCACAGCGGCAGGCAACGGCGACGGTCGACCTCACGCACCACGAACTCACTCTGTCCGGGCGCCGGTTGCCCGTATCCGGCGGCACCGCCCAGCATCCGACGCCGACCGGCCGGATGACCGTCGTCGCCAAGTACCCCGAACGGCGCTTGCCGGGCGCGACCGTCGGGCTGGGCGAGGAGTACGACGTCGCCATGCGCTGGGTGGTCGAGCTGCGGGCCGCCGACGGCACGACCAACTACCTCGTCGCCCTGACCTTCAACGAGCAGGCCCCCGGCGAGCGCGACGTCACACACGGCTGGATCGGGCTGCGCTCGGCGGACGCGAAGTGGTGCTACCAGCTGCTGCAGCCCGGCGACGTCGTCCGCATCAGCCGCACAGGCCCGGCCCCGGGCTGAGGCCGAGCACGCTCAAGACCGCTGACAACAAAACCCCAGGTCAGACAGCATCCGACCTGGGGTTTCAACAGAGCCCCCTGTCGGATTCGAACCGACGACCTACGCATTACAAGTGCGTTGCTCTGGCCAGCTGAGCTAAGGAGGCGGGTGCCGTGCACCGCGTTGCCGCGCGTGAGGGCGGCACCACTGTACACAGAGCCCGTTACGCCGAGCCACGAAGTTCCGTTCGGCCGGCCCCCTGCTCGACCTCGTAGGCGAACCGATACGCCACCTCCTGCTCACCGTGCCGTGCGGTGAAGTCGCCCTTTCCGGTGAGGCCGGTCAGCTCTCCGCTCCCCGACCCCGGCACCACCTCGAAGGTGCAGTGCACGGTGCCGTCCTCGCCGAAGAACCCCCGTTCCTCCACCGCGAAGCTCCCCTCACGGCCCTCGACGCGGCCGGTGAGGAGTTCCATGCCGCTGAAGGAGCCGGTCTTCGCGGTGACGTAGACGATCGCGTACTCGCAGGTCGTCCCGGCCGCCTCGATGCCGCCGGTGAAGGTGTTGCGGACCGAGGCGTGGGAGAGGCGGGGGTTCGCGTCCTCGCCGGGGCCGATCACGCGTTCCTGCCAGTCGGCGAAGGTGAAGTGGCCGGTGGTGGTGCTGGTGGTGCCGGGCATGGGTGGTCCTCTCGGTCGGCTCCGGATGTCCTCGACCAGCCTGGACGCCGTACCTGACATCTTCTGTCAGGTACGGCGACGTACACCGCGACAATGGCCCCCATGCGCGCCGACCGGCTCCTCTCCCTGCTCCTGCTGCTCCAGAACCGTGGGCGGATGACCGCGCCCGAGCTCGCCGCCGAGCTGGAGGTGTCGGTGCGGACGGTCTACCGGGACGTCGAGGCGCTGGGGGCGGCCGGTGTGCCGGTGTGCGCCGACCGGGGACCCGAGGGCGGCTACCGGCTGATCGACGGGTACCGGACGCGGCTGACCGGTCTGACCGACGCCGAGGCCGGTTCGCTGTTCCTCGCGGGGATGCCCGGGCCCGCGCGGGATCTCGGGCTGGGCGCGGTCCTGGCCAGCGCCCAGCTGAAGGTGCAGGCGGCGCTGCCCGCGGAGCTCGCCGGGCAGGCGCGGCGGGTGCAGGAGCGGTTCCACCTGGACGCGCCGGCCTGGTTCCGGGAGGCCGACCCGGTGCCGTGCCTGGAGGCCGTGGCGGCGGCCGTGTGGGAGCGGCGGGTGCTGCGGCTGCACTACCGGCGCTGGCGCGGCGAGGTGCGCCGGGAGGTGCGGCCGCTGGGGCTCGTCCTGAAGGGCGGCATCTGGTACCTGGTCGCCCTCGCGGAGGAGGCCGTACGGACCTACCGGGTGTCGCGGGTACTGGCCGTGGAGGAGACGGGGGACGTCTTCGAGCGGCCCGCCGGTTTCGACCTGGCCGCCTACTGGGCCGAGTCCTCCCGGCGTCTGGAGGCCGCTCTGCGGCAGGACACCGCCCGGCTGCGGATCTCGCCCCGCGCGCGGAAGCTGCTGCCGATGCAGTTCGGCGCGGCGGGCGTACGGGCCCTGGACAGCGCGGGCCCGCCCGACGGGGACGGCTGGGTGGAGGTGGAGCTGACCGTCGAGTCGGAGGCGGTGGCCGTGGGCGACCTGCTCCGGCTCGGCGCGGAGGCGGAGGTGCTCGGCCCTCCCGGGCTCCGGCAGGCCGTCGCCCGTGCGGTGGCCACGCTGGCCGACCGGTACGGGCAGCCGTGAACAGGCTCGGGCAGCCGTGAACAGGCTCGGGCAGCACTGAGCAGGCTCGGGCAGCCTGAACAGGGTCGAGCAGCCGTGAGCAGATCCGGTCAGCCGTGACGTGCCGCTTCGAAAATTTCCGCGAAGTTCACAGGCCCGGAACTACTGACAGACGTGTGAACGCCGGGTACCGTCCTGAGCCAGTTCACACGCGTGGACTACACCACAACGGAATCACCGTCGTGGCACCGCCTTCCTACTCGGATCGTCCGGCACGTTCCTGCCGGTAGAAGGGGTTCATTCACCATGGCCACTGTCTCGTTCGACAAGGCGACCCGGATCTACCCGGGTTCCACCAAGCCCGCCGTCGACGCGCTGGAGATCGACATCGAGGACGGCGAGTTCCTCGTCCTCGTCGGCCCCTCCGGCTGCGGCAAGTCCACCTCGCTCCGCATGCTCGCGGGGCTCGAGGACGTCAACGGCGGAGCCATCCGCATCGGCGACCGTGACGTCACGCACCTGCCGCCCAAGGACCGGGACATCGCCATGGTGTTCCAGAACTACGCGCTCTACCCGCACATGACCGTCGCCGACAACATGGGCTTCGCGCTCAAGATCGCCGGCGTCAACAAGGCGGAGATCCGGCAGAAGGTCGAGGAGGCCGCGAAGATCCTCGACCTCACCGAGTACCTGGACCGCAAGCCGAAGGCCCTCTCCGGCGGTCAGCGCCAGCGTGTCGCCATGGGTCGCGCCATCGTGCGTGAGCCCCAGGTCTTCCTCATGGACGAGCCGCTGTCCAACCTGGACGCCAAGCTCCGTGTGTCCACGCGTACGCAGATCGCCTCGCTCCAGCGCCGCCTGGGCATCACCACCGTCTACGTCACCCACGACCAGGTCGAGGCCATGACGATGGGCGACCGTGTGGCGGTCCTCAAGGACGGTCTGCTCCAGCAGATCGACACCCCGCGCAACATGTACGACAAGCCCGCCAACCTCTTCGTGGCCGGCTTCATCGGCTCCCCGGCGATGAACCTCGTCGAGGTGCCGATCACCGACGGCGGCGTGAAGTTCGGCAAGTCGGTCGTGCCGGTGCAGCGCGACGCCATCGCCGCCGCCACCGACAAGACCGTCACCGTCGGCGTCCGCCCCGAGCACTTCGAGGTGGCCGGCGCGGACGCCGAGCTGGGCCTCGCGGTCACCGTCAACGTCGTCGAGGAGCTCGGCGCCGACGCGTACGTCTACGGCACCGCCAAGGTCGGCGACGAGTCCAAGGACCTCGTGGTCCGCGTCAGCGGCCGTGACGTCCCGGAGAAGGGCAGCCAGCTGCACGTCGTGCCCCGCTCCGGCGAGACCCACGTGTTCTCGACGTCGACCGGTGCGCGCCTGTCCGACTGATCAACCAGCAAGCGCACAACCCCGGGTGAATCACCCAGGTTGACGAAAGAGGGCCCCGCGGCGTGCCGTGGGGCCCTCTTCGTTGTCGACAAATACCCCGGCAGATCGGACGTTTCGAGCGTTGTGCGTCAACGCCTTACCCAGAAAGTGGCCCTTTCTCATCCCCCGAACCGGTGACTAAATGTCTACAAACCATTACCGGGCGCTACCCTCACACGCGTGAAGCACTCCATGAACCAACAGACGCGACGCGGCCGGGGCCACGCCCGCCGGATCGGCCGCACCCTCGCTTTCGTCCTGCCCGTCGTCCTGGTGCTCTCCGGGACCCTGGCGGTCACCCGAGTCAACTGGTCGGGGAACTCCACCGACCCGGTGCTCACCGCCGCGGACACCTCCGTGGGCACCCCGCGGGCGGCCAAGCGCGCGCCCCAGGAGGTCCTGCGCGACAAGCTGCTGACCGAACTGCAGGAGGAGGACCCGGGCGTCGCCCTCACCCACCTCCAGCAGGCCGTCAACGGCCGCCCGTCGCTGGCGAAGCACTGCGCGTCCATCGCCCGCGCCCTCGGCCAGGCCGCCGTCGCGGTCTACGGCCCGACCCGCGCGCAGTCCTACGCCCGCCCGGTCTGTGACACCGCCTTCGCCACCGGCGTCGCCGCCGCCCACAGCTGAGCACACCGCCCTGCCACCGGGTGGGAAGTCCATCACGGCCGACGTGGGAACGATCGTCGGCCGCAGTCCCGGGCGGGACGCCACGTACAGTTCGTATCCATGAGCGATCCGAGCGCCGCGTCCCGCCCCGTTCAAGCCGTCGTTCTGGCCGGTGGCCAGGGCTCCCGGCTGCGTCCGTACACCGACGACCGGCCCAAGCCGATGGTCGAGATCCCCGGGACGGGGACGCCGATCATCGGCCATCAGCTGTCCTGGCTCGCCGACGAGGGTGTGACGGACGTCGTGGTCTCCTGCGGCCACCTCGCCGAGGTGCTGCAGAAGTGGCTGGAGACCGCCGAGTTGCCCGTCTCCGTCACGACGGTCGTCGAGCCGGAGCCGCTCGGGCGCGGCGGTGGCCTCAAGTACGCCGCGGCGCACCTTCCCCACCCCGACCAGCCCTGGTACGCGACCAACGGCGACATCTGGACGCGGTTCTCGCTGCGGGACATGGCCGATTTCCACGCCGAGCGGGACGCCCTCGCGACCCTGGCGCTGGCGCGGCCCCGGCTGCCGTGGGGCGCGGTGCGGACCGACGGCTTCGGGCGCATCACCGACTTCATCGAGGCACCGCCGTCGACGTTCGAGATCAACGCCGGCGTGTACGTCTTCTCCCCCGAGTTCGCCGGGCTGTTGCCGCACCGGGGCGACCATGAGCGGACGACGTTCCCACATCTGGCCCGTGAGCGGCGGCTGGCCGGGTTCACGATCCCCCAGGGGTCGTACTGGCGGGCCATCGACACGGCGAAGGACCTGACCGAGGCGGCGAAGGAACTGGCGGCGTTGGGGCGCTGAGGGCTCCGCCGGTTGGGGCGGGGGGCGGGTGCCTGCCCCCCGTCAAGGTGCTGCGGGCGTGTTTGAGCGCTGAGAGCTCGGCCGGTTGCTTTCCGTCGGCGGCTGACCGTTCGTCGTGGCTTGTCGCGCAGTTCCCCGCGCCCCTTGAGGGCCTTGTCCCCGAGCCCTTTGCCCCCTAAGGCGTGAGAAGGCCCCGCATCTGCGTGATGCGGGGCCTTCTGGCTTCTGGTCGGGGGTCAGCCCAGCAAGCCGCCCACCAAGCCCGGGCGGCCCGTGGAGGAGGAGCCTCCGGTGCCCGAGCCGCCGGTCGAGCCCGAACCGCCCGCCGCCGTGCCGCCGCCGGAGGTGGGGCCGGTCGTGGTGCTCGGCGCCTGGTTCTCCGGGGTGGACTGCTGGGGCGGGGCCTGGCCCGCGGTGCCCTGGGTCTGGCTGGGGGAACCGCCGGTGACGGTGCCGGTGTCGCGTGGGGCGTCCGGCCGGGTCGTGGTGCCCGCGCTGGGGCTCGCCGAGCCGGCCGTGGCGCCCTGGGTGGGCGAGGAGGAAGCCGACGGGGTCCGCTTCTCCTTGCGCTTGCCGGGCTCGCCCGGGAGCGGGGAGCCGGGCAGTTCGTTGCGCGGGGCCTCGCCGGGACCCGGGACCACGACCCGGTCGGCGTCACGGACGGCGCCGCCGAGCAGCGAGCCGACGAGCAGGGTGACGCCGGTGGCGATGGCGGTGACGAGGGCGCCGCGCCGCAGCACGTAGCGGCGCAGGTCCCAGATGTCGGCGCGGGGGCCGAGACGGCGCCAGGCACTGCCGGCCAGGCGGCCGTCGACGGAGTAGACGGGGGCGCCCGCGATGATCAGCGGAGACCAGGCGGCGAGGTAGATGATGTCGGGGGTCTCGTAGGCGGGGACGCTCTTCCAGCTGACCGTGACGAGCAGCGCGGCCGACAGCAGGGCGCCCAGGCAGGCGGCGACGCGCTGCCAGCAGCCCAGCACCGTCAGGACGCCGACGATGACCTGGGCGAAGGCGATGACCAGTCCCGCGCCGACCGGGTGCTCGAGGGCGAACTGGCGCAGCGGCTCGGCGACTTCCCACGGGTGCAGGGTGTTGAGCCACTTGACCATCGAGCCGCGCTTGCCGCCTTCGAAGTAGACGGGGTCGCACAGCTTGCCCATGCCGGCGTAGATGGAGATGAAGCCGAGGAAGACGCGCAGCGGGAGCAGGACGACGCCGAGATTCATCCGGCGCCCGGGGTAGTAGGCGTGCCGGGCCGGGTCGTCGCCGTGCCGCTTGGCCCGGCGCCCGGTGTCGTCCGCTTCGGTGTCGGACTCCTCGAAGTCGCCGTCCTGGTAGGCGGGTTCGTCGTAGGCGCTGCCGACCGTACGCATGGGGGGCAGCAGCCGGGCGCCATCGGCCGGGTCGTGGGTGCGCTGCGGGCCGACGACCGGGGTCTCGACGGTCTGGGCGAGGTCGCCCTCGTAGCCGTCGCCGCCGTAGCCCGCGCCCTGGTATCCGGGGCCGTCGTAGCCCGGGCCCACGCGGGAGATGACCTGGGTGGCTCCGGCGTCGGAGGCGGGCTCGTCGGCGTGGCGGACGCTCTCGTGTCGCACGGCCTGCAGGAGCCGGTGCGCGCCGGTGTCGTCGGGGGCGGATCTGCCGCTCCAGACGACGGGCCGGCGGCGGGCGGTGGCCCCGTCCGCCCCGCTCCTCACCTGGGGGATGCGGGCGGTGTCCTCGGTGGCGGTCAGATGCCGTGCGACCCGGGGCGACTGGACGCGACGCGTCGAGACGCCCAACTGCACGCGGAAACTCGCGTGATTGACGATGACCTGCGCCGGGTCGCTCGGCACCTTCACCATGCTCAGCGCGGGAGCGTCGTCGAGTCCCGACGAGCGGTCCCCCGTGGGTGTGCGGGGTGTTCTGGTGTCCACACTCATCTAACCGAGTGACGCCGCGTTAGGACACTGCTTTGACCCGCCGGATCTGTCCGGACCCCGTCAAGCTTGTCCTCATCGCCCCGATGACACTGTAATTACCCCGTACGGGTGAAGTTCCGGATGCTTGTTCAGCGGCGTCGGCGGGCCGCCTCGTACAGCACGATTCCCGCCGCCACACCGGCGTTGAGCGACTCGGCGCCACCCGGCATCGGGATCCGCACCCGGAAGTCGCACGTCTCCCCGACCAGCCGGGACAGCCCCTTGCCCTCGCTGCCGACGACGATGACGACGGGGCCGTCCAGCGCCTCCAGCTCACCGAGCTCCGACTCGCCGTCGGCGGCCAGGCCGACGACCGCGATGCCGGCCTTCTTGTACGCCTCCAGGGCCCGGGTCAGGTTGGTGGCGCGGGCGACCGGGGTGCGGGCCGCCGTACCGGCGGACGTCTTCCAGGCACCGGCGGTCATGCCGGCCGCGCGGCGCTCGGGGACGACGACGCCATGACCGCCGAAGGCGGAGACGGAGCGGACGACCGCGCCGAGGTTGCGCGGGTCGGTGACGCCGTCCAGGGCGACGATCAGCGGGTCCACACCCTCGTCGTGGGCGGCGGCCACCAGGTCCTCGGGGTGGGCGTACTCGTACGGCGGGACCTGGAGCACCATGCCCTGGTGGTTGAGGCCGTTGGTCATCCGGTCCAGCTCGGGACGCGGAGCCTCCATGAGGTTGATGCCACCGCGCTCGGCGGCGACCTGGAGGGCCTCGCGCACCCGCTCGTCGTTGTCGATGAACTGCTGGACGTAGAGGGTCGAGGCCGGGACGCCCTCGCGCAGCGCCTCCAGGACCGGGTTGCGTCCGACGACCAGCTCGGACGTGCCCTTGCCGCCGCGGCCGCGCACGGTGGGCCGGCGTACGGCCTGCTTCGCCTTGGCGTTGGCGACGCGGTTCTTCTTGTGCCCCTTGCGCATCTCGGCGGGCGGGGTGGGGCCCTTGCCTTCCAGGCCCCGGCGCCGCTGGCCGCCACTGCCGACCTGCGCGCCCTTCTTGCCGGACATGCGGCGGTTGTTGGCTGCCATGACCTACCTGTCTCTGCTGTCGCCCTGAGGCGGTGAACTGCGTACGTCTGTGAAGTGTGCCGCCCGGAGGCCCGGGCGGCACAATCGATCTTCCGACCGCGGCCGGGCTAGCGGGGGCCGAGGCTCCAGCGCGGGCCCTGCGGGCTGTCCTCGATGACCAGGCCGGACTGGCTCAGCTGGTCGCGGATGGCGTCCGCGGTGGGCCAGTCCTTGCGGGCCCGGGCGGCCTCGCGCTGGTCGAGGACCATGCGCACCAGCGTGTCGACCACGCCGTGCAGGTCTTCGCCCCGGTCGCCCTCCCCGGCCCACTGGGCATCCAGCGGGTCGAGGCCGAGCACCCCGAGCATCGCGCGGACCTCGGCGAGCCGGGCCACGGCGGCTTCCTTGTCGTCGGCGGCCAGCGCGCTGTTGCCCTGCCGGACGGTGGTGTGCACCACGGCAAGGGCCTGCGGCACGCCCAGGTCGTCGTCCATGGCCTCGGCGAAGGCGAGCGGCACCTCGGCGGCGGGCTCGACGACGCCGGCCTTCTCCACCACGCGCTGCACGAAGCCCTCGATCCGCGCGAACGCCGACTCGGCCTCGCGCAGCGCCTCCTCGCTGTACTCGATCATCGAGCGGTAGTGCGGGGTGCCGAGGTAGTAGCGCAGCACGATGGGCCGCCAGCGCTTGACCATCTCGCTGACCAGGACCGAGTTGCCGAGCGACTTGGACATCTTCTCGCCGCTCATGGTGACCCAGGCGTTGTGCACCCAGTACCGCGCGAACTCGTCGCCGTAGGCCTTGGCCTGGGCGATCTCGTTCTCGTGGTGCGGGAAGACCAGGTCCAGGCCGCCGCCGTGGATGTCGAAGGCGGCCCCGAGGTACTTGTGCGCCATCGCCGAGCACTCCAGGTGCCAGCCGGGCCGGCCGCGGCCCCACGGCGTCTCCCAGTCGGGCTCGCCGGGCTTGGTGGCCTTCCACATGGCGAAGTCGCGCGGGTCGCGCTTGCCGGTGATGCCCTCCTCGGCGGGCTGCCGCATCTCGTCGAGGTCCTGCCGGGACAGCTCCAGATAGGAGGGCCAGGAGCGGACGTCGAAGTAGACGCTGCCGTCGGCCTCGTAGGCGTGCCCGCGCTCGATGAGGCCGCGCATCATCTCGACCATCTCGGTGATGTGGCCGGTGGCACGCGGCTCGTAGGTGGGCGGCAGGCAACCGAGCACGGTGTAGCCGTCGTTGAAGGCGCGCTCGTTCTCGTAGCCGATGGCCCACCAGGGGCGGTTCTGGTCGGCCGACTTAGCGATGATCTTGTCGTCGATGTCCGTCACGTTCCGCACGAACGTGACGTCGTAGCCGCGGTAGGCGAACCAGCGGCGCATGATGTCGAAGTTCAGCCCGGAGCGGATGTGCCCGATGTGCGGGGCGGCCTGCACGGTGGCACCACACAGGTAGATCGAGACGCAACCCGGCTGGAGCGGGGAGAAGTCACGGATCTGCCGGGCGCTGGTGTCGTACAGGCGAATAGTCACCCCTCCAGGGTAGTGGGCCCCGGGGTGTGCCTCGGGTACTTCCCCTCGGGGCGTCCGGATTCGTGACACAGACGACGGGAACGCCCCGAGCGCCCGCCCCTCAGCCGGTGCGTACGACCAGGGCCGTGGCCACGGCCATCAGCCCTTCCTCCCGGCCGGGGAAGCCCAGCCCGTCCGTCGTCGCGCCCGAGACCGACACCGGGGCTCCGGCCGCCGCCGACAGGAGCTTCTGGGCCTCGTCCCGGCGCTTGCCGATCTTCGGGCGAGGACCCACCACCTGTACGGCGATGTTGCCGATCCGGAAGCCGGCCTCGCGCACGATGCGCGCGGCCTCCGTCAGGAGGGTGACCCCGGAGGCGCCCGACCACTCGGGGCGGCCCGTGCCGAAGTGCTGCCCCAGGTCGCCGAGGCCGGCGGCGGAGAAGAGGGCGTTGCAGGCGGCGTGGGCGACGACGTCCGCGTCGGAGTGGCCGGCCAGGCCCGGGCCCGCGTCCTCCCACTTCAGGCCGGCGCACCACAGCTCACGGCCTTCCTCGAAGGCGTGGATGTCGGTGCCGATGCCCACCTGGGGCAGAACGGGCTGGTCAGAAGCCATCGTTGAGCCTCCTGCGGGCCAGGACCGCCTCCGCGAGGACCAGGTCCAGGGGACGGGTGACCTTGAAGGCCTCCTCGTGGCCGGGGACGGCCACGACCGTGAGGCCGAGCTGCTCGACCATGCCGGCGTCGTCGGTGACCTCGCCGGTCACCGACTGGTGCGCCCGGACCAGCGTGGCCCGGTCGAAGCCCTGCGGGGTCTGCACCGCGCGCAGCAGGGCGCGCTCCGGCGTGGCGACGACCGGCTCCGGCTCGCCGGGGGTGCCGGCGGGCTCGACCTGCTTGACGGTGTCGGCGAGCGGCAGCGCCGGGACGACGGCCGGGGCGCCGTCCCGTACCGCCTCGATCACGGCGTCGACCGTGTCCACCGGCACCAGCGGCCGGGCCGCGTCGTGGACCAGCACGATGTCGTGGCCGGACGGCAGCGCGTCCAGGCCGAGCTTCACGGACTCCTGGCGGGTCTGCCCGCCCGGGACGACGAGGAAGTCCGTCCGCTCGGGCAGGGCGTGCGCGTCGAGCAGCGACTTGACCTCGGCGGCGCCGTCGGGCGGGGCCACGACGACCACCAGGCCGACGGCACGGGAGGCGGCCATCGCGCGGACCGCGTGGATCAGCATGGGGGTACCGCCGAGCGCACGGAGCGCCTTGGGGGCGCCCGGGCCCAGCCGGACACCACGGCCGGCGGCCGGGATCACGGCCGCCGTTCGGGCCGCGGAGGGGCCGGCGGACGGCGAGGGACGCGAATCGTCAGACATCGGTTCCTGTCAGGTTTGTGTGCTGGCCTGGCGTGGGTATGGCCTGGAGGAGTGCCGGGCGCGACGCGCTCGACCGGACCCTTCCGTGACGCCGGTCGAGCCGGCTGCCCGGGCCCGGCACCCCCGAAACACCGGGGCGTGAGTGATAACACATCCCGGGGTGACGGCGCATCGGCGCCGGAGTACGAACATGCCGCAGCGCCCGGCGACAGGAACTTCGTCATCGGGCACCGCGGCATTTCGATGTGCAGGCGCGCGCTTGATCAGCTTCGACCAGCAGCCTTGATCAGCAGCTTCGATCGGCGCAGAGCACTGAGCGACAGGCTTCGCCTCAGGAGGCGAGAACCTCGTCGAGCAGGGCCTCGGCCTTGTCCTCGTTGGTGTTCTCCGCGAGGGCGAGCTCGCTCACCAGAATCTGGCGGGCCTTGGCGAGCATGCGCTTCTCACCGGCGGAGAGTCCGCGCTCACGCTCACGACGCCACAGGTCACGCACCACTTCCGCGACCTTGATGACATCGCCCGAGGCGAGCTTCTCCAGGTTTGCCTTGTATCGACGGGACCAGTTCGTGGGCTCCTCGGCGTACGGTGCGCGCAGCACCTCGAAGACCCGGTCCAGCCCGTCCTGACCGACCACATCACGCACGCCGACGAACTCCGCATTGTCCGCTGGCACACGTACCGTCAGGTCGCCCTGGGCGACCTTCAGCACCAAGTAGGTCTTGTCCACGCCTTTGATCTGGCGAGTTTCGATGGCCTCGATCAGCGCGGCCCCGTGATGGGGATAGACCACGGTGTCGCCAACCTTGAACGTCATGTGACAGGTACCCCTTCCGTGGCTATCCAGAGTAACACGGAAACTGCGGGTTCTGAATGGCGTTTTCGCAGGTCAGGGCATATCTCGGGGCTTGACAACTCCGACAGGAACGTGCTTCGGACAGGGATCGGAAGAAGGTATTCGCAGGTGGGAGCGGCTCTTCGGGGCGAGGGAAACGCGTACGTTACACACATCCGGAGCATCCTCCAGAGGGCCGAACATCCCTAAATGTCCGGTTCCGTATGATCGACTTCCGCTACTCCGTTCGGTGGCCCGAGCCGGGTTCCGGTCGAATCCGGAATTGATCACGAGGTGCCCCGACGGGCCGCCGGTGATCAATTCCGGGGGGCCCGCGCATTCCTTCACGGAACATTTGCGGTGCCGCCCGGGCCTCTTATGTGAATGCCGGACGGACACCACGCCAATGCGGCGCGGGAGGCAGGTGTGACCCAGGTGGGATCAACGGTGCCGGGGGGTCGGGTGCGGCCGGACGAGGACGGCTCGGTAACCTAAGGCCCGCTGACAGACACTTAGGGCGGCTTTATCGGCCGCTCCGCTCGAGTCAAGGAGTTGCCGCCGCCGTGAGCAGCAGCCTTCGACGCGGCACTCTCGCCGCGGCCGCCATCGCGTTCTCGATCGCCTCGCTCGCCGCGTGCGGCGCCGGCAACGACGCCCAGACGCTGGAGATCAAGCCGGACAACGCGGCGACGAGCGTCGGCGACATCAAGATCCAGAACGCGATCGTCATCACGCAGCCCGATCTCGAGTCGACCGGCCCGGCCGCGATCTCCGCGACCTTCTTCAACTCGGGCAGGACTGCCGAGACGCTGGAGTCCATCACCCTCCCCGGCACCGGCAAGACCGCCGAGCTCAAGCCCGCCAAGGGCGGCAGCCTGAGCATCCCGCCCGGCGGCTCGCTGGTCCTGGGCGGCAAGGACAACGCCACGGCGATGCTGCCGAGCAGCCGTGAGGCCGTGCAGGACGGCAACGCCCAGAAGGTCACCTTCACCTTCAGCAAGACGGGTGCCGTGAGCCTGCGCGCGTTCGTCGTCCCCGCCGAGCACTACTTCAAGGAGTGGGGCCCGACCGAGGTGCCGGCCGCGCCGGGCGCCTCGTCGTCCCCGTCCGGTTCGCCGTCGGGTTCGCCGTCCGGTTCTCCCGCCGAGGGTGGGTCGGGCGCGCCCGCGGGCGGTGAGACGCCGGGTGGCCACCAGGCGTCCGGGACGCCGACCGACGCGGCCTCCGCGAGCGCCGGCGCCGGGCACTGACAAGACGCGACGCGAAGGGCGGGACCTCTCCTGGGAGAGGTCCCGCCCTTTGTGTCGCCGTCGTACGCGGCCGGCTTACGGCTCGAACTTGTAGCCGAGACCGCGGACCGTCACCAGGTAGCGCGGGGCGCCCGGGTCCGGCTCGATCTTGGCGCGCAGGCGCTTGACGTGGACGTCGAGGGTCTTGGTGTCACCGACGTAGTCGGCACCCCAGACGCGGTCGATGAGCTGCATGCGGGTCAGGACGCGGCCGGCGTTGCGCAGCAGCATCTCCAGCAGGTCGAACTCCTTGAGCGGCAGGTCGATCTTGGTGCCGCCGACGGTGACCACGTGCCGGTCGACGTCCATGCGGACCGGGCCGGCCTCCAGGGCCGCCGGCGTGATCTCCTCGGGCTCGCCTCTGCGGCGCAGCACGGCGCGGATCCGCGCGACCAGCTCGCGCGAGGAGAACGGCTTGGTGACGTAGTCGTCGGCTCCTATCTCCAGCCCGACGACCTTGTCGATCTCGCTGTCCTTGGCGGTCACCATGATGACGGGGACGTTGGAGCGGCCGCGCAGCTGGCGGCAGACCTCGGTGCCCGGCAGGCCGGGCAGCATCAGGTCGAGGAGGACGAGGTCGGCGCCGTTGCGCTCGAACTCGTCGAGTCCGTCGGGCCCCGTGGTCGCGACGGCGACCTCGAAGCCCTCCTTGCGGAGCATGTACGACAGGGCGTCGGAGAAGGACTCCTCGTCCTCGACGACGAGCACTCGGGTCACGGAAGGACCTCCGGGGCGGGAAGCGTTTCGTACGCGGTTGATTCGGGGGATGTGGGGGTGGACCGCCCGGCCTCCTCGTCGAGGCCCGCGCCTCCTGCGCGTGTCTCTCGGGCGGGCTGCTGATGTGCGCCGCGGGCCGCACCGGCCTCCGGCAGCCGCAGGGTGAAGGTGGAGCCCTGGCCTTCGGCGCTCCACACCGTGACCTCCCCGCCGTGCGAGGCGGCCACGTGCTTCACGATCGCCAGCCCGAGTCCGGTGCCGCCGGTGGCACGGGAGCGGGCCGGGTCGACGCGGTAGAAGCGCTCGAAGATGCGCTCCTTGTCCTTGTCGGAGATGCCGATGCCCTGGTCGGTGACGGCGATCTCGATGTGGTCCCCGCCGGGGGCGTTCACACTGCGGGCCGCGATGCCGACGCGGGTGCGGGCGGGTGAGTAGTTGACGGCGTTCTCGACGAGGTTGCCGAGTGCGGCGGCGAGCTGGCCGCGGTTTCCCCAGACGCGCAGGTCGGCAGTTCCCCCCGCGGCCATGGTGATCTGTTTGGCGCCGGCCTGGTGCCGGCAGCGGTCGACGGCCTCGGCGACCAGCTCGTCGACGCGGACCGGCTCGGCGTCCTCCAGCGGGTCGTCGTTCTGCACGCGCGAGAGGTCGATGAGCTCCTGCACCAGGCTGGTGAGCCGGGTGGCCTCGATCTGCATGCGCCCGGCGAAGCGCTGGACGGCCTCGGGGTCGTCGGAGGCGTCCATCACGGCCTCGGAGAGCAGCGAGAGGGCTCCGACCGGCGTCTTCAGCTCATGGCTCACGTTGGCGACGAAGTCGCGGCGGACCGCTTCGATGCGGCGGGCCTCGGTCAGGTCCTCCACGAGCAGCAGCACCAGCCGGGAGCCGAGCGGCGCGACCCGCGCGGAGACGGCCAGGGCCTCTCCGCGTCCGGTGCCGCGCCGTGGCAGGTCCAGCTCGACCTGTCGTATCTCGCCGTCCCGCCGGGTGTCCCGGGCCATCTGCAGCATCGGCTCGACGGCGAGCTTGCCGCCGCGGACCAGGCCGAGGGCGTACGCCGCCGAGCTGGCCTTGACCACGGCGTCGGCCTCGTCGAGGACGACGGCGGACGACCGGAGGACCGACAGGACCGTGTCCACGCCGGGCGGGAGCACCGCGTCGGTGTGCAGGGAGCTGCGGGTGGGGCGCTTCTGCTCGCGCTCGCTGAAGCGGAACGCCAGCATGGCGATGACACCGGTGAGCACCCCGGCGATCGCTGCCGCTGCGGCGACCGCCGCGTTCACGTCCATGCACCCAGGTTAGGCATGGCTCGGGCACCCTCCACAGCCGTCGGGGTGCGAGCTCGAACACTCGTCGCCCAGAGTTCACCTTGGAGCCAGTATTGGTTCATTTGGGATGACGGAAACGGACGCGTACGAGGCGGAACGTGGGAGCGTGGGGTTCGGACCGTTGGTAATACGACGGTCGTACCGCCGGTTGTCCGGTGGGCCCCGGCCCTTGGACCCCCGACTGAGACGCACGAGAGGGAAAGCCTGATGCGGGACGCGTACCACGAGGAACTGGACTCGATCGGCGACGGTCTGGTGGAGATGGCCCGGCTGGTCGGGTCGGCGATCGGGCGCGCCACGACCGCCATGCTCGACTCCGACCTGAAGCTGGCCGAGAACGTCATCGAGGCCGACCAGCGGGTCGACGAGCTCCAGCACGAGCTGGAGGCCCGGGCCATAGCCCTGCTGGCGCGGCAGCAGCCGGTGGCGACGGACCTGCGGATCGTCGTCACGTCGCTGCGGATGTCGGCCGATCTGGAGCGCTCGGGCGACCTCGCCCAGCACGTGGCCAAGCTCGCGCGCCTGCGCTACCCGGACCGCGCGGTCCCGAGCGACCTGCACGCCACCATCCTGGAGATGGGCCAGCTCGCGCAGCGCCTGATGGCGAAGGCCGCCGAGGTGATCATCACCAAGGACGTCGACCTGGCGCTCCAGCTGGAGCAGGACGACGACGAGATGGACCTGCTGCACCGCACGCTCTTCCAGCACCTGATGGACGACCGCTGGAAGCACGGCATCGAGACGGCCGTGGACGTCACGCTGCTCGGCCGCTACTACGAGCGGTTCGCCGACCACGCGGTGTCGGTCGCCAAGCGCGTGGTGTACCTGGTGACGGGTGAGCACGCGGACGAGCTCCAGGCGGATGTGCAGCCGGAGATCCAGGCGGCACCTGGGGCGGAGAGCGCCTGACGGGTCCGGCGGGGCCCGAGTACCCGGCTGAGGCCGGCTGGGAACGGGCCGGGGGCCGGCTGGGGCGCGGGGGCGCCTCAGTGCGCCGTTGATGCGCCCAGCCGGGCGGGCATCCAATGGGCACAGGCACCAGCCTCGAGGAGGGACCCATGGCCGAATCCCCCAGCACCACGCCCGACCCCGCCCGGCAGCGTGAGACCGAGCAGCCCGCCGAGATCAGGAGCCTGCCCCTGATCGCCGCGTGCGGCTGCGGCTCGGGCTGCGGCTGCGGGTGTCAGTCGGGCAGCCCCTGCCAGTGCGGCTGACGCCGGCACTTCTTTGTTCGTACGACCTGTGGGGCCCCGGCCCTGTCGCCGGGGCCCCTCGGCGTGGGGTCGCCCGGGTGGCCGTACGGGCGGAGCATGAGAGGTAGGCAAGGAAGGAGGCGCGAGGCATGCCCAAGTTCATGGATGTCCATCACGGCATGGAGGGCATCACGGAAGAGCAGCTGCGTGAAGCCCACAACGCGGACCTCGCGATAGAGAAGGACGAGCAGGTCCACTTCGAGATGGCCTGGGCGGATCCGGAGTCCGGCCATGTCTACTGCCTCTCCGAGGCCCCCTCGGCCGATGCGGTCCAGCGCATTCACGAGCGCGCCGGACACAAGGCGGACGAGGTGCACCCCGTGCCGTTGATGGTGCGGTGACCTGCCCGGCCCGCGGTTCCCGGCGTCGCGTCCTCGCCCGCCGGGTGTCGCGGGTAACGGCCCTTCAGCGGCGCCGGCCGGTGTTGAGGCGGGCCGCCTGGCGGGTCAGGTAGTCGCGTTCGGCGAGGTCGGTGGCCTTGCGGGCCGCCTCGACGTACAGCCGGGCCGCCGTTTCCGGGTCGCCGTCGCGTTCGTGGAGATAGGCCGCCACCGCGTCGTAGCGGGGCAGCGAGTCGTCCAGCGCCGCGAGCGCCGCGAGACCGGCGCGCGGCCCGTCGGCCTCGCCCACGGCCACCGCCCGGTTGAGCCGGACGACCGGGCTGTCGGTGAGGCGCGCGAGCTCGTCGTACCACTCCACGATCTGCACCCAGTCGGTCTCCTCCGCGGTGGGCGCGTCGGCGTGCAGTGCCGCGATGGCGGCCTGGGCCTGGAACTCGCCCAGCCGGTCGCGGGCGAGTGCCGCCTGGAGGATCTGGACGCCCTCGGCGATCAGGCGGGTGTCCCACCGGCCGCGGTCCTGCTCGGCGAGCGGCACCAGGCCGCCGTCGGGCGCGGTACGGCCGGCGCGCCGGGCGTGGTGGAGCAGCATGAGCGCGAGCAGCCCCGACACCTCGGGGTGGTCGATCACGGCGGCGAGCTGCCGGGTGAGCCGGATGGCCTCGGCGGCGAGGTCGAGGTCGCCGGAGTAGCCCTCGTTGAAGACGAGGTAGAGGACGCGCAGCACGGTCGCGACGTCGCCGGGCTGGTCGAACCGCACGTCGGAGACGGTGCGTTTGGCGCGGCTGATGCGCTGCGCCATGGTCGCCTCCGGCACCAGGTAGGCCTGGGCGATCTGCCGGGTGGTGAGCCCGCCGACGGCGCGCAGGGTGAGCGCGACCGCCGACGACGGCGTCAGCGAGGGGTGGGCGCACAGGAAGTAGAGCTGGAGCGTGTCGTCCACGTCGGGCGTGGGTCCGGGCGCCGGCTCCTCGTCGACGAGGTCCTCACGCCGGCGGCGGGCGCTGTCCGCCCGCGCCTGGTCGAGGAACTTGCGCCAGGCCACGGTGACCAGCCAGCCCTTCGGGTCGCGGGGCTGGTCGGCCGGCCAGACGCGGAGCGCCTCGATCAGCGCGTCCTGCACGGCGTCCTCGGCCGCCGCGAAGTCGGCTCCGCGGCGGACGAGGATCGTGAGCACGGTCGGAGTGAGGCTGCGGAGCAGTGCCTCATCCATGGACGGAGCACTCCGGAATGGTGGGCGGTGCGGTCAGGAACGGGCGCACCTCCAGCCACTCGTGGATCGGCTTCCCGCCCGCGCCGGGGGCCGCCGACAGTTCCCCGGCCAGCTCGACGGCACGGTCGTAGCCGTCGACGTCGATGATCATCCAGCCGGCGATGAGGTCCTTGGTCTCGGCGAACGGCCCGTCGGTGACCGGCGGGCGCCCCTCACCGTCGTACCGGACCCACGCCCCCTCGGGGGCGAGTGCCTGGCCGTCGACGAACTCGCCGGTCTTCTCCAGCCGCGCCGCGAAGTCGTTCATGTACTGGATGTGGGCCGAGATCTCCTCCGGCGTCCACTGGTCCATCGGCACGTCGTTGACCGGTGACGGGGCGCCGCGGTAGTGCTTCAGAAGCAGGTACTTGGCCATCGTGGTTCTCCTCGGTGCTGGTGCGGCCCATCTTGGCCGCCTTCACCCCGGGGACGGAGCTGGACGCGGGTTCTCGACATCGCCGCCGAAGTTTTTTCTCAGGGAGATGTTCACTGCCCGACGCGGCCGTCGATCCGTTCGCGCAGGAGGTCGGCGTGGCCGCAGTGCCGGGCGTACTCCGCGATCTGTGCGACCAGGATGTCGCGGAGCCGGACCCGGCCGCCGGGTTCGGGGCCGAAGTCGGAGTGGCCGGTGTTGCCGGTGCCGAGGTCGGTGACACCGGCCAGGTAGCGGTCGGTGCGCTCGACCTCGGTACGCCACTGCCGCCAGGCGGCCTCCACGACCGCCGGGTCGGCGATCGCCCCGTTGAAGTCGCCGTCCCGGTCCTCCGGCGTGCGGTACAGCTTCGGCGCGTCCTCGCCGGCCATCACCCGGCGGACGTGCCGCTCCTCCTCGGTCAGATGCCGCACCAGCCCGAGCAGGGACATCGTGGACGGCGGGACGGATCTCCGGGCCATCTGCTCGGCGTCCAGGCCCGCGCACTTCATCTCGAGGGTGAGGCGGTAGGCGCGCAGGCAGTCGAGGAGGACGCCGCGTTCGCCGACGGGCTGGGCGTCGGCCTCGCGCGGGTCGTCGTCGGGGTCGACCCACATGTCGGGGTAGACGGTCGCCCGTGTCCACCGAGTCGTGTCCGCTGCCGCGGGCGTCACTGCTTCGCCGGTGTGCTCACCTGAGACCATGCGGGCATGGTGGCCGGAGTGGGACGGGCCCGCCACCGAATATCGGGGCGTCAGCCGATCTGCGTGAAGAACGCGACAGCGGCCGCGAGGTCGTCCGCGACGACACCGGCGTGGTCCTTGCGGAGAATCGCCATGGGGCGATGGGCAGCCGAGGGGTACGACCGGGCCGGCTCAGCACAGGGCACTCGCCACGGCCGACCCGGCTCCCCCGCGGGAGCCCGGGAGAAGGCTCCGTGCCCGGGGCCGGGACCATGATCGACTGTGCGTGCTCCTCCCCTGATCCTCTCCCCTCCCCTCCGCTACGTCCGGTCCAGCGCCGCGAACACCGCCAGGCACAGGGTGAGGCTCGCGGCGAAGGCGATGCCGCAGCGGGACAGGGCCGTCGGCACCGCGGCTCCCTCCCAGCGGGCGAGGGCGAAGGCGATCACCGCGGCTACGACGGAGAAGAGGACGGCCACCGCCAGCGCGAGGAGCAGGAACGCCGGGAAGGTGTGGTTCATGAAGGCACCGCCTGGGTCGTGTGGTGTCGATGGGGAATTACGACGATCCCCGGGCGGAACCGCAGGTGGGACGGTTGGATGTTTCTCCGGTGACAACAGGGGGTTGTCCGGCGAACAAACCACGGGGGAGAACGAGTGGCCGGCGAGAGGAAGCGGGCGGGGCGGCCGTGGGGGCCGGCCCGGGGCTCGTGCGTCGAGATCAACCAGCTGGTCGCGGTGGTGCGGTCCTGGCTCGACGAATCGGCGGTTTCCGTAAGGGAGTTGCACGCCCGGCTCACTCCCGAGCACTTCGTCGCCGGGACGGTGCCCGAGTTACGCCGGTTGCGTGACCGGCTGGCCGGCGAGTCGCTGGAGTGGGATCTCGTAGAGGCCGTGGCCGACGTGTGTTTCCCCCACGAACCGGCCGACCTCTCCCGGCGGCGCCTCGGGGAGGCGAGGACGCTGTGGGACAGGGCGGGCACGAACCCCACGGCGATCGCGGAGGCGCAGGAGCTGGTGCCCGCCCGGGAGTTACTGGAGGCCAAGGACCGCACCATCGAGGTCCTCCAGGAGATGCAGCGCGCCCGGCAGGCCTACGAGGCCGGCGAACACGGGCGCCAACAGGCCCTGTCGATCGCCACGCTGCTGTTCGTCATGCTCGGACAGGCTCAGGCGAAGGTCGCCGAACTGCGGCGCCGACTCGACGCACTGGAGTCGGTGACGGTCGAACTTCCCGACGGCCAAGGGGTGATGGAGCTTCTCTCACGGGCGCAGCGGCAGGAGACGGACCTGCGCGAACAGCTGGTTCGCGCCGAGCGGGAGCGGGGCATCGCCCAGCAGGTCGCCGACCACGCGGCACGCCGTATTCAGCAGCTGGAAGCCGAGCTGGCCGAGTTGCGGCTCCGCATGGGGGAGGACGGACCCTCCCGGGCACAGGAGGCGGCCGCGCCGCTGTCCCGGCCCGATCTGCAGACGCTCAGCCCCGACGACGCCGCGCTCGACGACGTGGACCGTGCGCTGGAGAAGGCGCGCGCCGTCCTCGACGAGGAGCACGAGGCCGTTCAGCAGGCCGCCGACGAGGTGGGTTACTGGTCCTCCGCGACTCCCTCGGCTCCCTCGACTCCCTCGACTCCCTCGATTCCGTCGGCTGCTCCGATGGAAGCCGGCGTCTCCGTGCCCGGGCAGGTTCGGCAGAACCTCGGAGGACAACCCTCCGAGTTGTCCGGAACAACCCCGAACAACCCGCCGGCCAGCCAGGAGACCTCCTTCCCCGCGCTCGAATCCCCACGCTCTCCGACCGCCGACCCCCAGGGCGACATCTCCGAGGCGGCCCACCGGATCACCCGGGGAAGGGACCCGGAGGACATCGTGAAACGGCTGTGCCGGGCCGTCGTCCCCACCGTCGCCGACGCGGTCATGGTCTATCTGCGGGACCCGATCCCGACGGGCGACGAAGAGCACGTGGGCCCGCTGGTGCTGCGCCTGCAACAGGTGCACCCGATCCACGCCGGCCGGGGTGCCGCGCGGTGCGAGGTACGCCCCGGCAGCGCGCTCTTCGACGTACTGAACGGGGCGCTGCCGGTCGGCGGCGACTCACCGGTCGGCGGGGCCGCGCTGCCGGAACTGCTCGGTGCGGAACATGAGAGACCCGGCGGAGGCTACACCGTCCTCGTGCCCCTGCACGGTCGCAGACGGATCATCGGCACGGCGGTCCTCCTGCGCCACCCCGCCGAACAGGCCTTCCAGGACGCCGATCTGTCGGTCGCCGCCGAGTTCGCCACCCGCAGCGCGCTCGCCATCGACAAGAGTCACAATCTGCAGGCCGCGGTCCAGAATCTCCATCTCGCCCGCAGCCTCGCGGACACCCTGCAGATCGTCGCCGACGGAGTCGTGACCGGTCTCGGCTACGAGCTGGCGTGCGTCAACCTCGTCCGCCCGGACGGCGACCTCGTCGTCGCCGCCTTCGCCGGGGACCCCGCCGCCGAGGCGCAGATCACCGGCCGGGTCGGCTCCCGCGAATCCTGGGAGCGCAGGCTGGGCATGGGCGAGTCCTGGGGCGACCTGGTGTTCATCCCGCACACCGAGGGCTGGGTCCTGGACGGCGACGACGTACCGCAGTGGTACACGGACGGGCCCGCCCCCCGCTTCGAGGACGAGTGGCACCCGGCCGACCGCCTCTTCGCGCCGATGTACGCCCGCAGCGCTTCCGGTGCCTCCCACGGTGAGGTGATCGGTGTGATCTCTGTGGACCGGCCCCTCACCCGCCGCCGTCCCAGGCCGGAGGAGCGCCGCGATCTGGAGGAGTACGCCTTCCAGGCCGCCATCGCCATCAGCAACGCGCGACTGCGTGCGAACATGCAACGCGCACTGGTCAGACTGGAAAGGGAGCAGCAGACGCTGCGGGCCAGCGAGGAATCCTTCCGGCAGGCCTTCGAGTACGCGCCCAACGGGATGGCCATCGCCGACATGGCCGGCGACCGCTACGGCCGCATCCTCCGGACGAACGACGCGCTGTGCCGCATGCTGGGCCGTCCGGCCGCCGCCATGCGCCGCTACTCGTTGTCCGACCTCGTCCATCCCGAGGACATGGGCATCCTGCTCCGGACCAGCGCCGAGGGCGGCCGGGCGGAACTGCGCCTCGGGCGCCGCGACGGGACGTACCTGTGGGTCTCGCTGCGCAACAGTGTGGTCGCGGACACCGACGACGGCCCCCGTTTCCTGCTCACCCACGTCGAGGACATCGAAGAGCGCAAGCGACGCGAGTTCGTCCTCGCCCACCGCGCCTCGCACGACGACCTCACCGGCCTGCCGAACTCCGCGGAGCTGCACGCCCGCATCGACGCCCGGCTCTGCGCACTCCGGGAGGAGAGGTCCGATGCCACCGCAGAGGGGGCCGACGCCCCCTACCTCGGCCACGCCGACGAACCCGCGCTCCCCCACACTCACGTATGGGCCCCCGTGGGCGACGACCGCACCCATGGCCTGGCCGTGGTGTTCTTCGCCCTCCGCGACTTCAAGGCGATCAACACCCGTTTCGGGCACGACGCGGGGGACGGCGTCCTCGTCGAGGTCGCCCGGCGGCTCGGTCAGGCCGTACGCGACGGCGACACGGTCGCCCGGTACGGCGGTGACGAGTTCGTCGTCCTGGCCGACGACTTGGGCCCCGCCGACGCGCACACCGCCGCGGTCTGGATGCAGTCCCGGATCCACCTGCCGATCACCCTGGGCGACCGGACGGTGCGTATGCACGCAGGTGTCGGCATCGCATGGGCCCAGTGCGGGACGGCCCCCGGCGACATCCTGCGAGCGGCACGGGGGTTCGCGTCGTGAGGGGGGCGGCCGGAGCACCAGTGATGCGCCTTGCATCAGATGCCCCCATGCCCGACTTGGGCGACAATAGATACAAATGCACGGCATGCTCTACGGTGAAATGAGGGAGGACAGTGGGCCTCAACACGCATTTGACCGACGCACAGGAGCAAGCGTTCAAAGAGAACGCAGACGACCTCGCACAGCTGGAACCTCAGCTGGACGAGGTGCGCAGAACGGCCATGTCCCGCCTGGAGAACGCCGGGCTGGCGGGTGGACCGGACATACTGAACTGCCTGGTCTGCGTTGTGTGTGAGGGGTGGACCCGTGGCAGCAACGGCAGATGCGGCAGTTGCTCCCACGGCTGGTTCTCCCACAACGTGAAATAGCAGTGGTCATGCGCCGGCCCGTCAGCGAGTCCCTCAGAGGTGCTGCTTGGCTGCCCTGACCAGTCGGCTGATGTCGTCACGAGTCCGGACCCTGGCGTCATCGAGTTCCGCTCTGCCGTCTGTCTTGGACAGTGCCGTGACGTCGGCGAGCACGTCCTCCGCGGCTTGGCCCAGCGTCTCGTCGTCGGTGAGCATCTGTACGCGAAACAGTGCCTCTTGGGCGTTGGATCGTAGATCGTAGGCGCGGATCCGCACCGTGTCGGGGTCCTCCGGTGGTGGCTGTTCGTGTTCGCAGAACCAGAGGTGAACCAGGCAGCGGCGGTAGTTGACCAGTGCGCCGGCGTAGGCGGAGTAGGCATCGAGCCGCTCTTGTCGCAGCTTCTCCTGACGGGTGAACCGGTGGCCCCTGTCGGCGGTGCGCTGCTGGAACGCCAGCGTGATCCCCGAACCGAGCAGCGTTCCCAGGACGGCTATGCCGCTGGCGATGATGGTCTCCACATCCCAAGCTGATCACGCATTGCCGTCCTCCGTGGGGTGTTGCCCAACGCCGGTGCTTCTGGACGTCCGGTCGAAGGGGTGACCACCGCCATGGGACTGATCAGCCGCCGAAGGCGCGTGCGTTGTCGTGTGCCCAGTCGGCGAAGGTGAGTGCGGGCCGGCCCAGCAGGTTTGCCACCGTGCTGGTGGTGGGGCCCGGCCGGTCGGCGTAATCCGCCAGGGAGCCGAGAAGCCGGGCGGGAACGTCCTCGGGGAGCCCCTGCGCGAGCATGCCCTGCCGTATCTGCTCGGGCGGGAGCTCCTGGAAGGACAGCGTCCGGCCAATGGCGGTGCCGATGAGCCGTACCTTCTCGATCTGGTCGAGTGACTGCGGCCCGGTCAGTGTGTGGATCGCCTCCCCGTGAAGGCGGCCCCGCAGAGCGCGTACGGCGACCGCCGCGATATCGGCTTCGTGGAGGGGAGAGGTGGCGGCCCGGCCATACGCGCCGCGCACCACGTCGCCGGCCCTGATCTGGGGCGCCCAGGCCAGTGCGTTGGCGGCGAAGTCGGCCAGACGGAGGATCGTCCAGTCCAGGCCCGAGCTCATGACCGCTTCCTCGGCGTGCTGGAACTGGGCGGCGAAACGGGCCTCCCCCACCGGGTACTCAACGGTGGTGGCCGACAGCAGCACCGCCCGCCGTACGCCTTGCTTGGCGGCGAGCCTCAGCAGTTCGCCGAGGCCGGGCCCGACGGCACGGGGGCTGATCTGCAGCGCTTCCACTCCCTGCAGCGCCGCCTCGATCCACTCGGGGTGGAACAGGTCTCCGCGGACGGCTGTCACGCCGTCGGGGAGCCGGGCCTCGCCGGTCCCGCGCGTGACCGCGGTGACGGCCGTGCCCTCCTGCAGCAGCTGGTTCATCACCTGATGTCCTACGACGCCGTTGGCTCCTGTGATGACGATCATGATGGTTGCTCCTTCGCTCGATGCGTGGAGGTGGCGAGGTGACGGTTGGCGAGGTGCATGCGTGTGGGGCGGCTTCAGACCACCCGTGCTCGGGGTGCCGAGGAGCCCGCGAGCGGGGACGAGTCCTGGTACCTGACCTCGTAGACGCGCTCGCTGAACTTCCAGCCGTCGGAAGTGCGCTCGTAACGGTCGTGGTACAGGGCGTAGTTCAGGTGCGAGCTGCCGTCACGCATCCGCCCGAACTCATGGACGTACGCACGGCCGGCCGCGGTGTCGCCGTCCAGCCGGATGACGCCCGGGTGGACGTTCTGCACGAAGAACTCCCAGAGCCCTTGCCCCCATTCGGCTCCCGCGCGGATCTCCTCCCGGCCGACGAACTCCTTGTCGATGTGCGGCCACCGCATGGTGCCCTGGGGGGTGAACAGCGAGGCGACACGGTCGTAGTCGCGCATCATCACCGCGTCGGTGATCTCTGCGCGCAGCGCCTCGATCTCGAAGCGGTCGGCGATGGCCTGCACGTCGCTCATCGATACCCTGCCTTGTCGGTCGGTGGGTCAGGCGGGCTCCGCCTGACCAGTGGGGCTGATTACGAGCATCAGCGCAGGTCAGCGACCGAACAAGACAAGATGTGCGAGGCTATCCATAACGCGGGGGTTATGTATGGAGCTGCGCGACATAGAGATCTTCCTGACGTTGGCCGAGGAACTGCACTTCGGCCGTACCGCCGAGCGGCTTCACGTGTCCCAGGCCCGCGTCAGTCAGGCCATCGGCAGGCAGGAACGTCGCCTCGGCGTCGCCCTGTTCGACCGCACCAGCCGCCGAGTGACCCTGACGCCTGTCGGCCGGCGCCTGCGCGAAGACCTCCAGCAGGCCGTCGACCTCCTCCAGGCAGGGTTCGCCCGGGCCCGGGCAGCCGGCGCCGGGGCGGGCCAGACACTACGGCTGGGCGTGTTCGGCCACGCCGGGCACGAACTGCGCCCTCTCGTCGACGCGTTCCGCACGCGCAACCCCGGCGGCGACATCCACTTCGGCGAGATCAACGGCAGCGATCCGTTCACAGCCCTGCGCACCGGCGAGCACGACGTGCACGTGGTATGGCTGCCCGTCGCCGAGCCGGATCTCACGGTGGGCCCCACCGTACTGACCGGAGCCCGCGTGCTGGCCGTGGCGGCAGACCATCCACTGGTCGCACGCGGCAGCGCGTCGTTGGAGGACCTCGGCGACAACCGCGTGGTCGACTTGGGTCCCGACGCCCCCGAGTACTGGGTGGCGTCCATGGCCCCCCTGCGTACGCCGCTCGGCCGCCGCGTCCCGCGCGGGCCGATCGCGCGGACGTTCCACGAGGTCCTCACGCTGGTCGCCTCCGGAGAATGCGTCCATCCGCTCGGTGAAGTCGCCGCCCGTTACAACAACCCCCCTGGCATCGTCTTCCTGCCCGTCCATGACGCCCCCACCCTCCAATGGGCCCTCGTCTGGCGCTCCACCGCGGACAACCCGACCATCCGAGCACTGGCCGAAACAGCGGCGGACTTCGGGCCCATCGCGCTCTGAGACCGCTGGGTCAGTCGGTCGGTGGCCGGGAGGAACGATGACAGACCAGTAGGTCTTGGTGGTGTGCTCTCAAGAGTGCGGTCACGGTGACACCGAGCGCAGTCGCCGGTTATGGATCGCTGGGGGTCTCCCGGGGTGGTCCGTCATAAGGCTGCCAGTATGGATCCTGATATTCGGAAGCTCCCGGATACCCATATTCGTCCACCAGTTCCAGCGATACGATGCTGCCGTTCGACGGGACCTCGTCGAACCATGCGCCCTGCTCAAGGGTCTCACCCGGGTCTAGTGTTGTGCTCCATTGGCCGCCAGTTTCGCTGCAGACAGTATCCGTGGCGTAGTAGGGCTCACCTAGATCGTCCTTTGTCGGCGCAATGAGCTGCCTCACTGTATCGGGCTGGGCATAGCCCTCGCAGTCGAGCTCTTCGGCCGGGCCACTATGATTCTCATATCGAATAACGTAGTAGACCCGCGAGGGCTCTCCGCCAGAGTCTGACGGTTTCACGTAGACAGGTCCCCAAGTAATGCGAACATTCGAGTTTTCGAATATTTGATTGTGCTCCTCGGGTCCTGTGTTGAACCACCCAGCCCCAGGAGCGCCGCCTTCCACCCGGGAACTTTCGGCCATTGCGGAGGCCGAATAAGGAGAAATCACCGAGATTGCCAGTATGGCGGCTGCCGGCAGTGCGCGAAGTCGATAACTCAACATACTTGTACACGCGCCTTTCGTTCCTGTTGAATGAATGGCGATCGCGACAGGGGCAGTCATGCACGCTTTTCCGGCTCCCTGGAATGGGGAGTTACTGCGCTGTATTGCACTTAACGCCACCCGCTGGGTCGTCGGGATCAGAATTAACAGGCTCCATGTCGCCGAACCTGACCCCATAGAAGAGATCGCACGCCTCATCCCATGTGAGAGTCTCAATACTCGACTCATCATTTGTGATCGGCATAGCGCCTCGCGGGCTGAGGCACTTCCAGTCGCCGACAGTTCGAACAACCTGCCAATTGGCGTCTTGGAACCCCTTGGATTTGCAGTAAGAGGTGAGATCGGGTAGGCCGCCCACAATACGGCCTGGAGTGGATGGAACCTGAGCTGAAGTGGCGGGAGCGGCCAAAAGGGCCGATACTAGCGCTAGTACTCCAGCTATCGGCAAGAACCATCCGCGCCTTGCGGTTATCCATCTAGCTGTTGTCGTACTGTGGCTCTTGTGGCGCAGCGCTCCACTCATCTCTTCTCCCCATGCGTGGTGCAATCGGGCAGCCCCTCATTCCTAGACTGCGACGAATACGCGAAGAGCGCATCTGGGGAGGAATAAGCAGTCTGACTTTGCAGGATCGAGGTGCTGTAGTGATCTCAGCCTGAGGTGCTGGCAAGCCACGAGGTACGTTGGTGGAGCGGCTTTGGGGTGGCGCCGCTCTGCCGCAAGTGATCATGGTTCCGTAAGCTTGCGGCGCGTCGGGTCGGTAGTGAACCTGCCCGGTAAGCACGACGTCGGAGCCATGATCTTGGCTCGCGCCAAAGTGGCTCCGTAAAGCCGTGGAGCCGATCGCCCAGCCACGACGTACCCCTTTCTCTGAGGGTAAGCGGCTGATTGCTGTGCGCGCGGCACGGGTGCCGGCCGGGGTGGAGCGGGGCGGAGATAGGAGCGCAGACCTGGCCGGGGGCCGTGCCGCGCACGGTGAGCGGAGCGGGCCGCCTTGAACCAGTAGAGGCAGTTGTAACTCGGTCGGGCGATTGGGGCTTGAAGTCGTATGCGTAGGGCAGCAGTTCGACGCCCTGTCGATGGGCGAGTGGCAGGAAGAGCATCACTCGGATCGTCCATGTGATGCGGGTTCCGGCATGTGTGACCGTGATCGTGCAGGGCTCCGCTCGTAAGAGGGCCTGTCGTATCGCGATGCGGCCTTCGCACAGCCAGGCCCATGCCTCGTCGCTCGCGTCGGAGTCGAGTTCCGGTGTGATGGTCCTGAGTGCAACGGCCACCCATCGGTCGGCCTGTGGTGGTGAGTAGGCGTCGAATGAGCCGTGGAGCGTCGACCGAGTCGTGTCGGTGACGTCAGCTGTCCCAAACTCGCATTGGTAGCCCCGACGCTGGCCTTCCGTCAGCACGCGCGGTTTCCTGGGCGGCTGTTCGTGAAGAGCTCTGCGGTGACGGTGTAGCCCCCGAGACTGCCGTGGATCACGAATCGGTGTGCGAGTGCGGTGACCATGCCCAAGCCCCAGCCGTGTTGCGCGTCGGGAGGACCGGTGCCATGGAACTCCCGCGCAAGTGGGCGGAGTTCAGGGAAGGATCAGGTGAGGCGCCACCAGCATACCGGTCATGCTGTTATTCGCTGAGGGGCGGCAAGGCTTGGCAGTGGCCCCAAATCCCTTTCACGGCCCAGCGACGGCCCCAGTGCAGCAACAAGCCCCCTACTTGCGGAAAAGCCGCAGGTAGAGGGCTTGATGGCGTCGGCTTACTTCTTCTTGCCCTGGTTCTTGACCGCCTCGATCGCCGCTGCCGCCGCCTCGGGGTCGAGGTACGTGCCGCCCGGGTTCAGGGGCTTGAAGTCGGCGTCGAGCTCGTAGGAGAGGGGGATGCCCGTGGGGATGTTGAGGCCCGCGATGTCCGCGTCGGAGATGCCGTCCAGGTGCTTGACCAGGGCGCGGAGCGAGTTGCCGTGGGCCGCGACCAGGACCGTGCGGCCGGTCAGCAGGTCGGGGACGATCGCGTCGAACCAGTACGGCAGCATGCGGACGACGACGTCCTTCAGGCACTCCGTGCGCGGGCGCAGCTCCGGCGGGAGGGTCGCGTAGCGCGGGTCGGAGAACTGGGAGTACTCGGCGTCGACGTCCAGCGGCGGGGGCGGGGTGTCGTAGGACCGGCGCCACAGCATGAACTGCTCCTCGCCGAACTCGGCGAGCGTCTGCGCCTTGTCCTTGCCCTGCAGGGCGCCGTAGTGGCGCTCGTTCAGGCGCCACGAGCGGTGGACCGGGATCCAGTGGCGGTCCGCGGACTCCAGGGCCAGCTGGGCCGTGCGGATCGCGCGCTTCTGGAGGGACGTGTGGACCACGTCGGGGAGGAGATCGGCGTCCTTCAGGAGCTCGCCACCGCGGACTGCCTCCTTCTCGCCCTTCTCGTTGAGGTTCACGTCCACCCAGCCGGTGAACAGGTTCTTCGCGTTCCACTCGCTCTCGCCGTGGCGGAGGAGGATCAGCTTGTACGGTGCGTCGGCCATGCCTCAGAGCGTAATCCACGCTTTCGCCCGTTCGCGTGGCTGCCCGGCAGGCGGACGTTTGACGGGATCTGTTAATTGAGTGGCTCCGGGCAACCGCCCGCTTGTAATTTGCGCCTACCGCCAGCGCTACTTACACACGCCATCCATGCCTGTTGCCTCCGGGGGAACCATGCCGTACGCCCTGCGTGCCCGACGCGCCGTCCGGGAGACGGTCTCCGGTCTCCCCAGCGCGTTCTGGTGGCTGTGGGCCAGCACGCTCGTCAACCGCCTCGGTGGCTTCGTCGCCACGTTCATGGCGCTGTACCTGACCCTCGACCGCGGCTATTCCGCCACGTACGCCGGTCTGGTCGCCGCCCTGCACGGGCTCGGCGGGGTGGTCTCCTCGCTGGGCGGCGGGGTGATGACCGACCGGCTGGGCCGGCGGCCCACCCTGCTGATCGCGCAGTCCTCGACCGCCGTGTCCGTCGCGCTGCTGGGCTTCGTGCGCGACCCGGTCGCGATTGCCGGTGTCGCCTTCCTCGTCGGCATGGCGAGCAACGCCTCGCGGCCCGCCGTGCAGGCGATGATGGCCGACATCGTCCGGCCCGAGGACCGCATCCGCGCCTTCTCCCTCAACTACTGGGCGATCAACCTCGGCTTCGCCGTCTCCTCCATGGCCGCCGGGTTCATCGCCGAGGTCAGCTACCGCGCCGGATTCCTGATCGAGGCGGGGATGACGCTGGTCTGCGCGATCCTCGTCTTCTTGCGGCTGCCGGAGTCCAAGCCGGCCGAGCGGGTGGTGACGGGCGGCGTCCGGGACGACTCGGTGAGTCTGCGCACCGTGCTGCGCGACGGGCGGTTCATGAGTGTCGTCGGACTGTCCTTCCTCGTCGCGATGGTCTTCCAGCAGGGGTCGGTGGGGCTGCCGGTGGCCATGGGCGAAGCGGGCTTCTCGCCGGCCGAGTACGGCATGGCCATCGCCGTCAACGGGGTGATGATCGTCGTCCTCCAGATCCCGGTCACCCGCTTCATCGAACACCGCGATCCCCGCCGGCTGCTGGTCGTCTCGTCCGTCCTCGCGGGATACGGCTTCGCCCTCACCGCCTTCGCGGGGTCCCTGGGCGTCATCGCGCTCACCGTGTGCGTGTGGACCCTGGCGGAGATCGTCAACGCGCCGACGCAGACCAGTCTCGTCGTACGGCTGTCCCCTGCGCACGGTCGCGGGCGCTACCAGGGCATGTACACGATGTCCTGGTCGGTGGCCGCCCTCGTCGCCCCGCTGCTGTCCGGATTCGTCATCGACCGGTTCGGGGCGGCGTGGTTGTGGGGGCTGTGCGCGGTGGTGGGGACGGTGGCCGGCGTGGGGTACGCCGTGTTGATGCGGCACCTGCCGGGCGAGGAGAAGGTGGCCGAGCCGTCGGTGGCGGTGCGGCCGCAGCCGGAGGTCGGCGCGGGGTGAGGCGGGACCTGCCGTGGTCGGTCCGGGGTGAGGCGGGACCTGCCGTCGGTGGCGGTGGCCGTCCCGGCTGGAAGCCGCGGCCTGGTGTGACCGTGCCCGTGTGACGCGCGACGTCGTGCCCCCTGTCCCGTCACATCGGCAGGGGCTCGACGGCCGGCTCCTGGCACACGCCGACCTAGGTCAGACCGGCTGCGGCAACACCGAAGGGGTCGTCGCCGCTGTCGAGGATCTCGTCCTGCTCGGTCTTCGGGTAGCGGGAGAGCCGGGTTACGGCCGGTGCGCCGGAGGGCTCGTTCGCGGACGGGTTCACAGACTGGTTCGCAGGCATACCGACAGGGATGATCCAGGGCTGCGCGGCCGGCGCTGGCAGGTCTCCTCCTGGCGATCGACGAAGCCCGACCGTCGGTTGGGTCCCGGACGACATCTCCGGGCCGCCCCCGGACAGGCCGGGGATACAAACCATTCCCTGCAGAGCTGGAACCCCCGGAAGCCGGCCGCGCATCGCAGACCATAACGCCGGGCACTGACAACGGGCCCGGGCATCGGCGCCCCGCCCCCGACCACGGCGGGCAGGCCGTCGAAAACGCCCCTCCCGGGACGGCCGTCCACAACGCCCCCTCCGAAACCGGCCGCGCTACCCGTCCACGAACCCGAGCTCCGTATCCGGCCGGCACTGCGGGCAGGCCTTGACCCCGTCGGCGAGCGCGCGCCGGGCATGGTCGCGGTCGACGCCCTTGCTGCGCCGGCCCGCGTTCCAGCAGCCGCCGGCATGGACGTACACGGCTTCCCGTCCGGACAGGCCGTGCTCGATCAGCCAGTCCGGCGCGGGGGGCCGGGCCAGGGGACCGCGTCGGCGTTCGGTCTGGCGGCGTTCCTCGTCCGCGATCCATCGGCGGGTGCGTGCCAGGTCGCGCTCCTGCACGCGCTCCAGGAAGCGGAGCAGCGCGAGCCGCGACTCTGGATCGTTCATGCGTTCGATTCTAGGAGCAGGGTGCTCCCGCGGCACACCCCCACCCTGCCTCCGCCCCACGACGACCGTTCGGGCTCTCCCTCAGATCGCCAGGCGGCGGCTCGGCCAGACGTACGCGGCCATGGCCGACGAGCCGAGCCGGGTGCCCAGCAGCCCGGCAGGGATCTGCACCGCCACGTGGTAACCCACACAGTTCAGCGCGATCACCGGGAAGATCATGAACGGCGGCACGTCCGCCGACGGATCGTGGGCCGGGGCCGCCCCGTAGGCGTCCAGGGCCCAGGCCGGTGGCACCAGATAGGTGAGGAGCAGCACCGCTCCGCTCAGATGCATGGCGGCAAGGTGTGTCTTCACGGTCCCCCCATGGCCCGTCGGGTACCGCGCCCCACCCCGGCGTCGGCAGGGTGCAGAGGCTACCTCCGAGGTAATCGACGCGCCCCGCGCATCCCGGCAGGCTGGGTTCCATGACACCTGCCGACACCGCCGAAGTCACCCGCTCCACCGTCCGGAAGTTCCTCGAACTCCGGCTCGCCGGCGACACCGAGGGGCTGACGGCTCTCTTCGCCGACACCGTCGACTGGATGCTCGCCGAGAACCCCGCCGTGCCGTGGATCCGGCCTCGGTCCACCGCCGCCGAATGTGCGGCGCAGGCCGATGAGCTGGCCCAGTACACCGTCCCCGAGGACGCTCGCGCGTCCGTCGACACGTTCCTCGTCGACGGGACGGACGCCGTGTTGCTGGGGCATCTCTCCGGGACCGTCCGGGCGACCGGCAAGTCCTTCGCGGGGCCTTTCGCGCTGCACCTCACCGTCGAGGGCGGGCGGATCACCCGGCACCACCTGTACGAGAACAGCGTGTCGATCGCCGCGGCCTGCACGCCCTGACGCCCGGCGCGGGCCGACCAGGGCCGAAGGACACCGTCGACCGGGCCCGCACGCCCTGACGCCCGACGCGGGGCCGGGCAGGGTCGTGGCGAGGTCGCCCCCTGCCCTCACCCCTCACCCCTCACGACCCGGACGTACTGCCGCCGGTCCTCGTCCCGCACGACCACCCCCAGCCGCAGCAGTTCCCCGCGCAACTCCCGGGCGTCCTCGGCGCCGCCCTCCTCCTTGCGGGCCTGCGCGCGGGCCCGCAGCAGGGCGTCCGCCCCCGTGGGCAGGCCGGGAGTGCCGGGGACCCAGCGGCGGAACTCGGAGCGGTGCGGGTCGACCTCCGCCCATGGGTAGCCGGCTGGCCTGTTTCGTCGTCGCCGAGCGGATCCGGGTCGTCAGCCGCAGCGCCCGTACGCCCGGGGCGCCGCCGGTGGAGTGGACGG